>NZ_JBIUWN010000018.1:0-80128 GCF_044743485.1 Pseudomonas sp. NPDC087614
GTGTTGGTGCGCTCGTGCCCCATGTGTAGCTTGCCGCTGGGGTAAGGGTACATCGACAGGCAGTAGTACGGCTCCTTGCCTGGCTGTTCACTGACTTCAAAGGACTTTTGCTCATCCCAGAACGACTGGGCGGCGGCTTCGATCTCACGGGGCTGATATTGTTCGTGCATGGCTACTTTTGTACTGGATAGGGGTGGCCTAATCCTCTTCAACGCGGCATTCGGGATGGCCCGGACGAGCTGGAAGTGGAATGACAGGAAGCGCCGTAGCATACATGACCGCGCTTGGCCTAGGGAAACCCTGATTACAGCTGTTTGGCCCGGTCAATCCATGGCGAGGGCCGTTGGTCGCGGCGTACAGCCGGTTTGTGCAGCGAAGCTAAGCTCTAACTGGGGAGTGAGTCTTATTGTCAATGAGGTGAGGGATGGTGGAGTCACAGCAAAAAAACGTTACGAAACCCGAGTTGTACGAACGGTTGATGGATCGTCTGGGCATGGCTCTGGACGCTGCAAAAACCGCTGGCCGGCTGCGCGATGAGCGCCCCCTGGAACTGGAATTGCGTGGCTTGAGCCCCGCCGAGTTCAAACTGGTCAAGGCGTATCTGGATCGCAGCGAACGTGAAACGCACGGATGCTTGTCGCAGGCAGTGAAGCAGCTCGATGCAACGCATTCAGCCAAGGTCATCTGGCTTAAGGACCGGGCGCCCGGCAGAGACACCGTCAAGGTTCGCTCTTTGCAGGCCAAGTAAGCGCATGGCAGGTCAAAAAACGGATCTTTTTCAACAGGATCCCACCTATCGGTTGTCACGCATTATTAACACTCTTACGCTTCGGGCATCTTTGGAGATGCCCGATGCCTTTTCGTTATTTCATCAAACAACTTCTATTGCCGCCCGGCATTTTATTATTGCTGTTGCTGGCGGCGTGGTGGTTGCGCCGCTCCCGTCCGCGTCTGGCCGGATTGTGTTTCGCCATCGGTTTTGGCGGGTTCTGGTTGATGAGCCTGCCGGTGGTCGTGCAGTGGGGCGCCAAGGCGCTTGAGCGTGAGCCACCGCTGGCCCGGGGCGAGTGGGCGACGCTGGCACAGCGGGCCGATGCGATTGTGGTGTTGGGTTCGGGCCGTGAGCGCGGCGATCTGGCCTGGGGCGCGGATCAGCCGACCGGCGTGGGGCTTGAACGTCAGCGCTACGCGGCGCGACTGGCCAAGGCATCGGGTTTGCCGATCCTGACCAGTGGCGGTCTGCATTACGGTACGCCGCCGACGGAGGCGAAATTGATGGCGGACTCGTTGCGTGATGACTTTGGCGTGACTGTGCGCTGGCAAGAGGGGGCGAGCCGTACGACCTGGGAAAACGCTAAGTTCACCGCCGATATGCTGCTGCCGCAGGGGATCAAGCGCGTGGTCGTGGTGACACAGGCCTGGCACATGCCGCGCTCGGTCTGGAGTTTCGAGAAGGCGGGATTTGAAGTAGTGCCGGCACCGGTCGGGTTCCTGGGCACGGATAACGCGAGGCCGCTGGGCGGCTGGATGCCGGAGTTCAAGTCGATCTGGCAGAGCGGCCAGTTGTTGAATGAGGCGGTGGGGCAGGTGGGGTATTCACTGTTTTACCGGAGTGAAGCAGTCGCCGATTGATTGAGTGTTGCTAATGGCCTCTTCGCGAGCAAGCCCGCTCCCACATTTGGAATGCATTTCAAATGTGGGAGCGGGCTTGCTCGCGAAGCTTTTAAAGGGTTTTTGACATCCGGCTCGCCATCAGTGCCCAGCCAAACAGCAGCAAGCAGACAATGATCAACGGCCACGAACGCCATCGCAGATACGGCGTCAGGTTGTGCATCGGTACCACCTCACCGTACAAAACGCCCTGCTCGAACTGCGGAATCTGTTCGGTGATCTGCCCGAACGGGTTGATCAAACCGGTCACGCCGTTGTTGGTCGCACGGATCATCCAGCGTCCGGCCTCCAGTGCGCGCATCTGTGCCATCTGCAAGTGTTGCAGCGGACCAATCGACGTTCCGAACCAGGTGTCGTTGCTGATCGTCAGCAGCAGATCGCTGCGGGCCGACAGGCTGGCGGCAAACTCCGGATACACCACTTCATAGCAGATGAACGGTGCGATCTGATAACCCTTGGCCTGCAACAGTGGCTGATCGGCCGGGCCGCGAGCAAAATCGGACATCGGCAGATCGAAGAAAGCGATCAGCCCGCGCAGAATGTCCTGCAACGGCACGTATTCGCCGAACGGCACCAGTTTCTGTTTCAGGTAAGTGCCATCGCCTTCGCCGACCACGGTGATGCCATTGAAGAAGCGCTTTTCGTGACGAACCGTTTTGCGAATCGGCACGCCGGTGATCAGCGCCGATTTACGCTCGGCGGCAAAAGTGCCCATCATGTTCAGGTAGCCCTCGGCGGACTCCTTGAGCACCGGCACGGCGGTTTCCGGCCAGATCAGCAGGTCCACCGGTTTGGAACGCAAGCTCAAGTCGCGGTACAGCGCCAATTGTGCGTTGAGCTGTGCCGGGTCCCATTTCATGCTTTGTTCGACGTTGCCCTGGATCGCCGCGACGCTCAACGGCGCGCCCGACGGGCTGGTCCAGGCATGGCCCTTGAGCGCAATACCTGCCACCCACGGCCCAACCAGCAACAGCAGGCCGGCCGCGACAAAACCCTTGCGGCCGGATTTGATCAGGCGTGGGGCGTTGTAGATCAGTGCAGCGGTGAGTGCCAGAACGAACGACACCAGCCACATGCCACCCACCGGTGCGAGTCCGGCCAACGGGCCGTCGAGTTGGCTGTAACCGGAATACAGCCATGGAAAACCGGTGAGGAACCAGCCGCGAAACGCTTCCTGGCCTACCCATAACGCGGCGAACGCCAAGGCGTCGGCCAATGGCGCCTCATTACGGCGAAGCCAGCGCGCCCAAAGCCAGGCGGGCAAAGCAAAGAACCAGGCAATGGCGGCGGTGAACAGCAGCATCAGGAAACCAGCCAGCAACACCGAAGCGCCGCCGAAGTGGTGGATGCTGTAGTAGATCCAACTGGTGCCGGCGCCGAACAGGCCGAAACCGAAGCACCAGCCACGTCCCAGTGCCTGGCGGGGGCTCAGCTCGCGCAGCCCGGCATAGAACAGGCCGACCGCCAGCAATGCCAGCGGCCAGATGTTGAACGGTGCCAGCGCTAGCGTGGTGATTGCACCGGCCGCCACGGCCAGCAGGTTACCGGGCCAGCCGGGGCGGGTTGTCCAGCGCATTTCAGTCCTTAGAATTAACGAGCGATTGGCGTGAGTCGCAGCAAGTGAATCCGACGGCTGTCGGCGTTCAGGATGCGGAAACGATAGGCGCCGATTTCAGTGATTTCGTTGCGTTTTGGCAAGTGCCCGAACGCGCTCATCACCAGACCGCCGACGGTGTCGAACTCATCGTCGGAGAATTCGCTGTCGAAGAACTCGTTGAAGTTCTCGATCGGCGTCAGGGCCTTGATCAGGAAATCGCCACTTGGCAGCGGCTTGATGTAGCTGTCTTCTTCGACGTCGTGCTCGTCTTCGATGTCGCCGACGATTTGTTCGAGCACGTCTTCGATGGTCACCAGACCCGCCACACCGCCGTACTCGTCGATGACGATGGCCATGTGATTGTGGTTGGCGCGGAATTCACGCAGCAGCACGTTCAGGCGCTTGGACTCCGGCACGAAGGTGGCCGGGCGCAGCAGATCCTTGATGTTGAAGCTGTCGCCGTTCTCCTTGAGGATCAGCGGCAGCAAGTCCTTGGCCAGCAGCACGCCCATCACGTCGTCATGGCTTTCGCCGATGACTGGATAGCGCGAGTGGGCCGAGTCGACCACGGCCGGGAGGAACTCGCGGGGTGTCTGGGTCGCCTTGATGCTGATCATCTGCGAACGCGGCACCATGATGTCGCGTACTTGCAGGTCAGCCACCTGAATGGCGCCTTCGACGATGGCCAGCGCTTCGCTGTCCAGCAGTTTGTTCTGATGTGCATCGCGCAGCAGCTCTAAAAGCTCCTGGCGGTTCTTCGGCTCGTGGGCAAAAGCCTGGGTCAGTTTACCCAGCCATGACTTCTGCCCGTTGCTCGATCGATCTTCGCTCATAGCGATTACTCTGAATCCTTTGTTGTAACGATAGGGGATGTTTCGGGTTCGTCGTCCGCGTACGGATCGGGGTAGCCCAGTTCAGCAAGCAACTCGCGTTCCAGTGCTTCCATTTCTTCGGCTTCCTCGTCATCTATATGGTCGTAACCGAGCAGATGCAAGCAGCCGTGAATGACCAGATGTGCCCAGTGGGCCTTAAGTTCCTTGCCCTGTTCAGCAGCTTCGCGCTCGACCACCGCCACGCAGATCACCAGATCGCCGAGCAGCGGGATGTCGAGAAACTCGTCGGGCACTTCCGCGGGGAACGACAGGACGTTGGTCGCGTAGTCCTTGTGGCGCCAGGTGTGATTGAGCTCGCGGCCTTCTTCCTCGTCGACCAGGCGAATGGTCATTTCCGAGTCGGCGGTGCGCTGGCGCAGGGCCAGTTCGCACCATTGGCGGAACGCAGCTTCACTCGGGGCGTTCGCGTCGGTCGCGATTTGCAGGTCTAGCTCAAGCATCGCGCGAAGTTTCCTTGGGGGCATCGGCGCGGCTTTCGAAGCGCTCGTAGGCTTCGACGATCCGCTGCACCAATGGGTGGCGCACGACGTCCTTGGGCTGGAAGTGCGTGAAACTGATGCCCGGCACGTCCTTGAGAACTTCGATCACATGGTGCAGCCCGGATTTGGTGCCGCGCGGCAAGTCGACCTGGGTGATGTCACCGGTGATCACTGCTGTGGAGCCAAAGCCGATACGGGTCAGGAACATCTTCATCTGCTCGACGGTGGTGTTCTGGCTTTCGTCAAGAATGATGAAGCTGTTGTTCAGCGTACGGCCGCGCATGTAGGCCAGCGGCGCGACTTCGATCACCTGACGCTCGATCAGCTTGGCCACGTATTCGAAACCGAGCATTTCGTAGAGCGCGTCGTAGAGCGGGCGCAGGTATGGGTCGATTTTCTGGGCCAGGTCGCCGGGCAGGAAACCGAGTTTTTCACCCGCTTCGACCGCTGGACGCACCAGCAGGATGCGACGGATCTGCTCGCGTTCCAGAGCATCGACAGCGCAGGCCACGGCCAGATAGGTCTTGCCGGTACCGGCCGGGCCGATGCCAAAGTTGATGTCGTTGCCGAGGATTTCCTTCACATAGCGCAGTTGATTCAAGCCGCGTGGGCGAATCATGCCTTTTTTGGTGCGCAGGGCGACGGAGGCTTCGGCGGGGGCGTGGTTGTCCAGTTCTACAACGGCCGATTCCTGGAGGAACAGGTGCACCATGTCTGGCGACAACTCGGTACCTTTGGTTTCCCGGTACAGGCGGCGCAGCAGGTTTTCCGCAGAAGTGGTGTGCTTGGGGTCGCCTATCAGCTCGAACTGGTTTCCGCGGTTGCGGATCTCGATGGTCAGGCGCTGTTCGATCAAGCGCAGATGCTCGTCGAATTGCCCGCACAGATTGGCGAAGCGGCGAGCCTCAAAGGGCTCGAGGATAAAACGATGTGGTTCGATGGGTGCGTTCAAGGTCGTATTTAGCCGCCCTGGGGCAATTAAGATGAAATCAAGGATAACGCCAGTGGCGTGGGTGCGAAAGCTCTTAAATATCGCAAGGTCAATCACAGGCCTTGTGGAAGCGGGCTTGCTCGCGAAAGCGGTGTGTCAGCAACGTTGATAGTGGCTGAAGCGACGTCTTCGCGAGCAAACCCGCTCCCACAAGGGACATGTGTTGCTACTGGATCAGCGAGCCGCGCAGCGAGTGCGGTTGCGCCGCGTCGATGTGCACGTCGGCGAACTGACCGATCAGCGTTGGATTGTCGCAGCGGAAGTTGACGATACGATTATTCTCGGTGCGCCCTTGCAACTCGCCCGGGTCTTTTTTCGAATAGTCGGTTACCAGAATCCGCTGGATCGAACCGACCATTTGTCGGCTGATTTCGAAACCTTGCTGATTCAAACGATGTTGCAGCGCGTCCAGGCGTTCTTTCTTCAGCTCTTGCGGGGTGTCATCCGCCAGATCGGCAGCCGGGGTGCCCGGGCGCTGGCTGTAGACGAACGAGTAGGAAAAGTCGAAGCCAACGTCGGCAATCAGCTTCATGGTCTGTTCGAAGTCTTTCTCGGTCTCGCCGGGGAAGCCGACGATGAAGTCCGAGCTGATGCAGATCCCTGGCACGGCAGCGCGCAGTTTGCGCAGCTTCGATTTGTACTCCAGCGCCGTATGGTTACGCTTCATTGCCGCCAGAATCCGGTCCGAGCCCGACTGCACGGGCAAGTGCAGGTGCTTCACCAGTTCCGGCACATCGGCGTGGGCCTGGATCAGGCTGTCGGAAAACTCCAGTGGATGCGAGGTGGTGTAGCGAATGCGGTCGATGCCGTCGACGGCCGCGACTACGCGGATCAGTTCGGCGAGATCGGCCAGGCGCCCGTCGTGGGTGGTGCCGCGATAGCCGTTGACGTTCTGGCCCAGCAGGGTCACTTCACGCACGCCGTTTTCGGCCAGGTGGATGATCTCGGCGATCACGTCATCGAACGGGCGACTGACTTCTTCGCCGCGTGTATAAGGCACCACGCAGAACGTGCAGTACTTGCTGCAGCCTTCCATCACCGACACATAAGCGCTCGGGCCATCGATGCGCGGCTCGGGCAAGTGGTCGAATTTTTCGATTTCCGGGAACGAGACGTCCACTTGCGGCAGCTTGCTGCTGCGCGCCGCGTCGATCATTTCCGGCAGGCGGTGCAGGGTCTGTGGGCCGAACACCACGTCGACGTACGGCGCGCGATCGCGGATCGCCGCGCCTTCCTGGCTGGCCACGCAACCGCCGACGGCGATTACCATGTCCGGGTTGGCCAGTTTCAATTCGCGCCAGCGGCCGAGTTGCGAATACACCCGATCCTGGGCGCGCTCGCGGATCGAGCAGGTGTTGAGCAGAATCACGTCGGCGTCTTCCGCGCGAGCGGTGACTTCCAGGGCCTGATGTTCACCCAGCAGATCGACCATGCGCGAGCTGTCGTACTCGTTCATCTGGCAACCGTGGGTTTCGATGTAAAGCTTCTTGGCCATGGATTTTGATCGTCACGTGATTCAAAGAACCGCGCATTATAGGGAACAAGCCCTCAGGTTCCTACCGCTGTGCGTCCGGTGGCTATGCTATAGTTTGCGCCCTCATTTTTATCCCCGATGTTATCCGCCCGCCATGACCAAACGCGAAGCTCCAATCTACAAGGTGATTTTCCTCAATCAGGGCCAGGTATTCGAAATGTACGCCAAGCAGATCTATCAAAGTGATCTGTGGGGTTTCCTGGAAGTGGAAGAGTTCGTCTTTGGCGAGCGCACGCAAGTGGTCGTCGATCCGAGCGAAGAAAAGCTCAAGGCACAGTTTGAAGGCGTTGTGCGCAGCTTTGTGCCGATGCATTCGATCGTGCGCATCGACGAAGTCGAACGCCTCGGTACCCCGAAAATCAGCGAAGCCCGCGGTGCGGTCGGCAATGTGATGCCGTTTCCGATGCCGATGCCTGAGAAGTAAGGCTCAGGACCGAGTCGCCTCATTCGCGAGCAAGTCGAATCGTCGCACCGTCGCTCCCACAATTGATCTTCAGTGTTCAGAAGATCCCATGTGGGAGCGGGCTTGCTCGCGAAGAGGCCAGAAAAATCCGTACAGAATTCAAGGAAGGGGCGAAAACGGCGTACGCCCATCGGCGCTTTGCAGTTCCATCAGGTATTTACGGAAAATTTGCCCGAGCACCTGAGTGGCGGTTTCGAGATCTTCGCGGGACATTTTTTCGGAGACTTCGTCGGCTGTGTCGAGCGCCTCTTCGGCGCCGTTGACCGCGGCCATCTTCAGTACGATGTACGCCTGAATGTTGTTGGCCTGCACGCCTTCACCGTGGAAGAACATGGTGCCGAGCTTGAATTGCGCCTGGGCGTGGCCTTGCAATGAGGCCTTTTCGAAATAGCTCAGGGCTTGATTGAGGTCGCGCGGCGCATTCTTGCCGTCGTAGTAGAACTCGCCCAACTCGTATTGCGCTTGCGCATCCCCTTCATCCGCCGCTTTCTGGCAGGCAGCCAATGCCTGCGTGACGTCTTGCGGCTGAGTATTGAGGGTGCAACGACCCATCGCCGGGATCAACAACGAGTTGCCGCCTGCTTGTGCATGCGCGAGCAGGGGCTGAATGAGCAACAGGCAGCCCAAGGCAAGGGTGCGGCCGGTGCGGTTCATGGGAATCGACTTACCTCTGAAGGGCACGCGGACCCATCGAGGGATCCAATAAGCGCGCATTATGAAATAAGCGGGGCCAACCTTACAAAGTCTTTACTCGTTTTTCTGCTGCGCGGGGAATATATCGCCCACTTTCAGGAAGATTTTTGGCAGAGGCGTGGAAAAAGCGTGGGGATGTAGGTGAAGGCTGACGCTGGCAATGGCCAACGTCAGCGGTACGGCAATTACTTCAACGCAGCGAAGGCGCGTTCGGCAGCGTCCAGCGTCAGTTTCAACTCGGCTTCGCCATGGGCGATCGACGTGAAGCCGGCTTCGAATGCGCTCGGCGCCAGATACACGCCGCCCTCCAGCATCAGGTGGAAGAAGCGACCGAACAGTGCAGCGTCGCTAGCCATCACGTCTTCAAAGGTGACGATGGCGTCGGCGCCGCTGAAGTACAGGCCGAACATGCCGCCCGCCTGGGTGGTCACGAATGGAATGCCAGCGGCATCGGCGCGTTGTTGCAGACCGTCGAGCAGACGCGTGGTGTAGTCGGTCAGCTCGGCGTGGAAACCCGGACGGCTGATCAGGCGCAGCGTGGTCAAACCGGCCGCCATCGCCAGCGGATTACCCGACAGCGTACCGGCCTGATAGACCGGGCCCAGTGGCGCGATGCGCTCCATGATTTCACGTTTGCCACCGAAGCAGCCGACCGGCATGCCGCCGCCAATGATCTTGCCGAACGTGGTCAGGTCGGGATTGACGCCGTAGTACGCCTGAGCACCGCCGAGGGCGACGCGGAAACCGGTCATCACTTCGTCGAAAATCAGCACCACGCCATGTTTGTCGCACAGCGAGCGCAAGCCTTCGAGGAACCCCGGTGCTGGCGGCACGCAGTTCATGTTGCCGGCCACGGGCTCGACGATGATGCAGGCCACTTCCTGGCCGACTTCAGCGAGCATCTTTTCAACGGCGTCAATGTCGTTGAAGGGCAGGGTCAGGGTGTGTTTGGCGAACGCCGCCGGCACACCGGCCGAACTTGGCACGCCTTGGGTCAGTGCGCCGGAACCGGCCTTGACCAGCAGGCTGTCGGAGTGACCGTGGTAGCAGCCTTCGAACTTGATGATGCTGTCACGACCGGTGTAACCGCGAGCCAGGCGGATGGCGCTCATGGTCGCTTCGGTGCCGGAGCTGACCATGCGCACCATGTCCATCGACGGCACCAGCGAGCAGACCAGGTCGGCCATCTCGGTTTCCATCGCGGTTGGCGCACCGTAGGACAGGCCGTGTTGCAGTTGATTGCGCACGGCGTCGAGCACGTCTGGATGGCTGTGGCCAAGGATCATCGGGCCCCACGAACCGACGTAATCGACATAACGCTTGTCGTCTTCGTCGGTAACGTAGGCGCCTTCGGCGTGCTTGAAGAACAGCGGTGTGCCGCCCACGCTCTTGAACGCACGAACTGGCGAGTTGACGCCACCGGGAATGTGTTTCTGGGCGTTGGCAAACAGGGTTTCGGAACGAGACATGATCGGGCTCTCAATCTTCAGGATTTGAACAGTTCGTTGAACGCGCGAGCGCGGCGGGTCACTTCGGCGGTGCTTTCAGCGCCGAACAGGCCGTGGACGACGGCCAGCAGGTCGACACCATGGGCCACCAGCGGCACGGCGTTGTCGAGGGTGATGCCGCCGATCGCGCAGATCGGCAGATGCAGTTGGCGACGGGCGTCATCGAGCAGGTCGAGGCTACAAGTCGGTGCGCCGGGTTTGGTGTTGGAGTTGAAGAAGCGGCCGAAGGCGACGTAGCTCGCGCCTTCTTTGGCGGCTTGTTCGGCCAGTTCGATCTGCGCGTGGCAGGTCGAGCCGATGATCGCTTTCGAGCCGAGCAGAGCGCGGGTCGGTGACAGTGGGCCGTCGGTCTGGCCCAAGTGCACGCCAACGTTGAGGCGCGCAGCCAGTTCGGCGTCATCGTTGATGATCAACTGCGTTTTGTAGCGCTCACACAGATCGCGCAGCGCTTCGGCTTCGCGCAGGCGGCGGGCCTCGTCGCTGCTTTTGTCGCGGTATTGCAGCAGGGTGACGCCGCCTTCGAGCGCCGCCTCCACGTAGGACAGAAACTTCCCGGCCAGCAATTGGCTGTCGGTAATGGCATACAGGCCACGTAGTTTCATCAGGCAGACCTCACGACGTTACGAGCAGAAATCCAGCGGCAGACGACGCGGCACGAACTGGCCTTTGCCCAGTTGTTCGGCGTCGCGCAGGGTGCGCCAGGTGTAATCCAGTGCACTGCGCACAGCGCTGGCGAGGTTTTCGCCCTGAGCCAGGCGACCGGCCAGAGCGCTAGCGAGGGTGCAACCGGAACCGTGATAGCTACCCGGCAGACGCTGGCAATAAAAGGTTTCACGCAGGCCGTCGCGGCTGTACAGGCGATTGTGGATTTCAGTTTCGTCGCCGTGGCCGCCGGTGATCAGCAGGTTTTTGACGAACGGCAAGAGTTTTTCAGCGCACTCGTCGGCAGTGCCTTCGGGCAGTTCAGCGAGGATTCGGGCTTCGGGAAGGTTGGGGGTGGCAATGATCGACAGCGGCAGCAGACGTTCGCGCATCGCATAGCCGACCTCGTCCTTGCCCAGACGTCCGCCGCCGCCGGCGCGCAGCACCGGGTCGCAGACCACTGGCAAGTGCGGATGCGCTGAAAGCAGTTCGACGACGGTGTCGACCATTTCCAGCGAACCGAGCATGCCCAGTTTGACCGCAGCGACGTCGGAGTCGTTGAGCACGGCATTGGCCTGGGCCAACACCCACTCGCGGTCGAGGACGCGGAAGTCAGTGACGTTGACGGTGTCTTGCACGGTCAGGGCGGTGACGGCCGGAGCCGCATGGCAACCCTGCGCGAGCAGGGCTTCGATATCTGCCTGCAAGCCGGCGCCACCACTGGGGTCGTGGCCGGAGAGACAGAGGACAACGGGGCGTGAGCTGTAGATATTCATGGTGCGCGAGCTTACCACCAAACCTGATTTTCCGGTTCAGTGCCGTTGTGTCCTGTCGATAGCCCGGGCATAGAACCCCGACCGTATTGTCACAACTTGACCGACTCAACAGCTCTAGCTCGCTGCTTTGCTCTGAAACGCCCGTTCTAGAGCCTTTGTAGGAAAAATTTCGATGGTGCTCAATGGCCATCAACGGCTATGCTAGGCTGGATCCAAACCAATAACAGGTAATACCGGTTTTACGTCTACTCAAAGGGAATGGGGGGGCTTCCTGACACAACCGGACGAGCCACGCTGGGGCTTCAATGCGCTATTTGCTGATGTTGCTGTTCTGCTTGCCCCTCATGGCGAGCGCCGTCGAATTCGACGAGTTTACCCAGAGCCTCCCTCTGGGCCAGTCACTGCAAGTGTTCGAAGATCCGGGCGGTCAGGCGAGCATTGCCGATGTCCGCGCGCAGGCTGCTGCCGGCCATTTCAAACCCAACGACAAAGCCACGCTCAACGCCGGGTACTCGCGTTCGGCGTTCTGGCTGAAAATCGACCTGCATTACCGTCCGAATAATCCGACCGCACAACGCACCTGGTTGCTGGAACTGGCTTATCCGCCACTCGACCATCTCGACCTGTATCTGCCCGATGCCAAGGGCGACTACCGCCTGGTGCGTCAGACCGGCGATGCGCTGCCGTTTGCCAGTCGCGAGATTCGTCAGAACAGTTATCTGTTTGACCTCGCCTTCAAACCCGATCAGCAACAAACCGTGTTCCTGCGCCTGGCCAGCGAAGGCTCGATCCAGGCACCCGTGACATTATGGTCGAGCACCGCGTACCTTGAAGACCAGCCAGTGCGCCTGTATGTGCTGGGCGTCATTTATGGTGTGTTGCTGGGGATGCTGGTCTACAACCTGTTCATCTACCTCAGTGTGCGCGACACCAGTTACCTCTATTACATCTTCTACATTGCCTCGTTCGGTCTTTATCAACTGTCGGTGAACGGCGCCGCCGTCGAGTATTTCTGGCCGAACAATCCGTGGTGGGCCAACGCTTCCACCCCCTTCTTTATCGGTTGCGCCGGCCTGTTCGGCAGCCAGTTCGCCCGCAGCTTCTTGCAGACCAAAAACCACAGTCGTTGGCTTGATCGCCTGCTGATCGCCCTGATCGCGTTCGGTGCATTGGTGGTCGGGTTGTCGCTGATGACCAGTTACGCCCTGGCCCTGCGGCTGGCGACGACCCTGGCGTTGACCTTTACCGTGGTGATTTTCGCGGCGGGGATTCTCGCCTGGTGGCGCGGCTTGCGCGTGGCGCGGTACTTCATCATTGCCTGGTCGGCGTTCCTGCTGGGCGGCGTCATCAATACGCTGATGGTGCTGGGCTTGCTGCCGAACGTATTCCTGACCATGTACGCCAGCCAGATCGGCTCAGCCATCGAAGTGGCGCTGTTGTCGCTGGCACTGGCGGATCGCATCAACGCCATGCGCGAGCAGCAGGCGCAAACGCTGTACGACGCCGGTCAGAAACTTGAAGTGCTCAACCAGCAACTGGCCCACAGCAACAAGCTCAAGGATGAATTCCTTGCGACCCTGACCCATGAACTGCGCACGCCGATGAACGGTGTGATCGGCTCGCTGGAACTGATGCAGACCGTCGACCTTGACCCCGAGCTTGAGCAATACCAGCAGACCGCCGCCGGTTCTGCCCGGGACATGATGCGCATGGTCAATGGCATCCTTACCCTCACCGAATTGCAGGCTGGCAAGCTCAAGGCCACCCCTGGCAGTTTCAGCCTGCGCGGTGTGGTTGAAGCATTGCGTGTGCAGTTCGACGGTAATGCCGCGAGCAAGTCGCTGGACTTCAAGGTCGATGTTCTGCCGACTCTGCCGGACCGCCTGCACGGTGACAGCGCGAAACTGGCCCAATGCCTGGAATGCCTGCTGGACAACGCCCTCAAGTTCACCCGCGTTGGCGGGCTGGCGCTGCGCGTGACCGGCAAGCCGTCGACGGACAATCGTCTGTCGCTGTCGTTTGCGGTGATCGACACCGGCATCGGCTTCACCGATCTGGGCGAGGCGACGCTGTATCAGCGTTTCTTCCAGCTCGACGGTTCGATGACCCGCGAATATGGCGGATTGGGCGTGGGTCTGGCGATCTGTCGGCAATTGGTCGAGTTGCTCGGCGGCACGCTCACCCACCGTTCTGAACCCGGAAGTGGCAGTCGCTTCCAGTTGGATGTCGAATTCGAGATGCCGGTGGTCGAGCCTGCCCTTGCCCCCACGCCTTTGCGCGATTGCATCCGCGCACCGCAGGACTGCACGGTGATGTTGGTGGATGACAACAGCGTCAATCAACTGGTGATGCGCGGCATGTTGCTCAAGCTCGGTTTTCGCGTGCGTACCGCCGACAACGTTGCAGTGGCGCTGGACTTGTTGCAGCGTGAAACCTTCGACGCGGTGCTGATCGATTGCCAACTGCCCAGCCACGAAGGTGTTTCGCTATGCTGCCAGATTCACGCTTTGCCTGGCTGTGCCCATCTGCCGGTATTCATGTTGGCGTTGAGCGCTGATCGAGAGCCTTGTGCCACGGACGCGTCGATTGATTACCTCAACAAACCGGTGAAATTCGAAGATCTGCAGTCGGCGCTGGAGCGATGGGTATTGTGCTGCTGACAGGGTAAAAGCGCCGCCAGTTCGGCGGCTATGACACTTTGTTCGACGATGGGCCGGTGCTTAACTGGTGTCTCTGGCTGATCCCAAGGAGCCCCGTCATGAACCTGCATCAGTTCGCCGAAACCCACGAAGTCACCAATCAGCCACCGTCGCTGGACGGCACCAACCTCTACCGCATCGACCTGCCATTGCAGGAGTGGTCGCGGCGGTTCGGTGCCGGTTGGGCCGAGTCGCGGATCGATGCCTACGGTGAACTGGCCGGCGGCCCGCTGATGGAAGCCGGGTTCCTCGCCAATCAGAACAAACCGGTGTTCGCCAGCCATGACCGCTACGGTCATCGCATCGATCTGGTGGAATTCCATCCCGCTTATCACGAACTGATGCGTACCGCGATCGAGCATGGCCTGACTTCGTCGCCGTGGACTCATCCACAGGACGGTGCCCATGTCGCCCGCGCCTCGATGAGTTATCTGCACAGCCAGGCCGAGGCCGGCAGCGGGTGCCCGTTGACCATGACCTTCGCCAGTGTGCCGGCCCTGCGCTTGCAACCCAACCTGGCCGAGCAATGGCTGCCGAAAGTCCTTGCCACCCAATACGATCCGCGCAATGTCGGCATGGCGCACAAGGCCGGTGTCACCCTCGGCATGGCCATGACTGAAAAACAGGGCGGCACCGATGTGCGGGCCAACACCACCAAGGCTTATCCGGTCGGCGCCAGTGGGCCGGGGCAGGCGTATGAACTGGTCGGGCACAAGTGGTTCTGCTCGGCGCCGATGTGCGATGCGTTTCTCACGCTGGCGCAGACCGACAAGGGCTTGAGCTGTTTCCTGCTGCCACGCCATCGCCCGGACGACACGCGCAATCAGTTCTATATCCAGCGCCTGAAAAACAAACTCGGCAATCAGTCCAATGCCTCCAGCGAAGTGGAATTTCGCGGCGCGTTGGCGTGGATGGTCGGCGAAGAAGGGCGTGGTGTGCCGACCATCATCGAAATGGTGGCGATGACGCGCTTTGATTGCATGGTCGGCTCCAGCGCCTTGATGCGTCATGCCCTGACTCAGGCCAGCCATCACTGCGCGCACCGTAAGGTCGGCGGCAAACTGCTCAGCGAGCAACCGTTGATGCAGAACGTGCTGGCCGATCTGGCCCTTGAAAGTGAAGCCGCATTGGCCTTGAGCCTGCGCATGGGCCGTGCGCTGGATCATCTGGACGATCGCCACGAAGCGCAATTCGCCCGGCTGGTGACGGCGGTGGGCAAATACTGGATCTGCAAACGCGCCCCGGCAATGATCAACGAGGCGGCCGAGTGCATGGGCGGCGCGGGGTATGTCGAAGACAGCATCCTGCCGCGCCTGTACCGCGAGGCGCCGGTCAACTCGACGTGGGAAGGCTCGGGCAACGTGCAGTGCCTCGACGTGCTGCGCGCCTTGTCGAAAGAGCCGGGCGTGCTGGATGTGTTGTTCCATGAATTGGGTGACGGCCATGGTGACAAACGCCTGGCTGCGCATATTCAGCGGTTGCAGGCGCAGTTCAAGGACACCGGCGATATTCAGTATCGGGCGCGGCAGTTGACCGAGGACATTGCGCTGGGGCTTCAGGCCAAGCTGTTGCTGGAGGCGGGGAATGCGGCGGTGAGCGATGCGTTTATTGCCAGTCGGTTGGGTGGCAATGGCAGGGTCTACGGCGCGCTACCGCGAGGCCTCGATGTCGAAGCCATTGTCGCCCGCTCGACCCCGCAAGGTTTCTGAGACACTACAAATCCCACAGGGGATCTTCTTTGTTTGAAAGATTGAGGTACAGCCACAACGCCACTGTTCCCGTCGCGCCACGATGCAGGCAAGATGAAGCTCTGCAAGTCAGAACACAGGAAGCTGATCGTGACCGAAGCGTTTATTGTTGTTCAAACCGCTGAACAAGCCGTGGATCGTCTGGCCCAGCTGCATGAGCGGGCCACTACTGCGCTGAATTCGGCGCTCAAGCGTTACCTCAAGGATCGCGTCGAGCCCGACGCCGAGCAGCGTGCTCTTTTTCGTTATCCCGAACTGCGTCTGACCTACCACTGCCATGGCGAAGTCCCGCAGACCACCCGCGCTTACGCCAAAGTACAGCTGCCGGGCACCTACAGCGTGACCGTCACCCACCCGGCGGCGTTTCGCAAATACCTGCTCGAACAACTGACGCCGTTGATGCACGATTTCACCGTGACCGTGGAAGTCGGCGTCAGTCAGCAAAATATTCCGTATCCGTACGTGGTCGAACAGGGCGATGAACTCGCCGGTTCCGGCGTGACGGCGGCAGTGCTGGCGCGGGTGTTCCCCAGCACCGACCTGTCGGCCGCCACCGATGGCATCGCCGACGGTCTCTACGATTGGGAAAACACCGACCCCCTGCCGCTGGCGTTGTTTGATGCGGCGCGCGTCGACTTTTCGCTGCGTCGTTTGGTGCACTACACCGGCAGCGACTGGCGCCATGTGCAGCCGTGGATTCTGCTGACCAACTATCACCGCTACGTCGACCAGTTCATCGTCCATGGTCTGGAGCAGTTGCGCAGCGATCCGCGTTTCGTGCGCATGGTGCTGCCGGGCAACGTGATCATCGACAAGAGCATGGATCACGGCGAAGCGTCGGCGATTGCCGCGGGTGTGGTCTGGCACCGTTATCAGATGCCGGCCTATCACCTGATCGCCAGTGATGGTCATGGTGTGACGCTGGTGAATATCGGCGTCGGTCCGTCCAATGCCAAGAACATCACTGACCACTTGGCCGTGTTGCGTCCGCATTGCTGGCTGATGATCGGTCACTGCGGAGGGCTGCGTCAGTCGCAAACCATCGGCGACTACGTGTTGGCCCACGCTTACATGCGTCGCGACGGGATTCTCGACCGGGTGGTGCCGCCGAACATTCCGATCCCGGCGCTGGCCGAAGTACAGCTCGCGCTTCAGCAAGCGGCAGCCAATATCACCGGTGAGAAAGGTGAAGAGCTGAAAAAGCGCCTGCGCACCGGCACCGTGCTGACTTACGACGACCGTAACTGGGAGTTGCGCTGGGCGCAGGAGCGTCCGTTGATCAATCTGTCCCGCGCCGTGGCGGTGGACATGGAAAGCGGCACCATCGCAGCGCAGGGTTATCGCCTGCGGGTGCCGTACGGCACGTTGTTGTGCGTGTCGGACAAACCGCTGCACAGCGAGATCAAACTGCCGGGCTCGGCCAATGCGTTCTACGAGCGTGCGGTCAGCCAGCACTTGAAAATCGGCATCGAAGCGGTGGATCTGCTGCGCACCGAACTCAACTCGCTGCACTCGCGCAAACTGCGCAGCTTCGACGAACCGCCGTTCCGTTAACGGTTTGTCGTGGTCATTTGGCGGTCAGGGCACTAGCATTAGCAGCCCTGACCGTTAGATGTTCTTTTCGCCATGTCCCGTCCCCCGCGTCCACCTTCCCGCCGCCCTGGCGCGAAGCCTCAGTCTTCCTCCCCGCGCCGTATTGCCAAGGCGCCGCCGGCCGAGCCGAAGCTGATCCTGTTCAACAAACCCTTCGATGTGCTGACGCAGTTCAGCGATGAAGGAGGGCGGGCGACACTCAAGGATTTCATCGATGTGCCTGGCATCTATCCGGCCGGGCGCCTGGATCGTGACAGCGAAGGCTTGCTGCTGCTGACCAATGACGGCCAGTTGCAGGCGCGGATCGCCGACCCCAAGCACAAACTGGCCAAGACCTATTGGGTGCAAGTCGAGGGTGAGCCAAGTGCTGAGCAATTGCAGCGCCTGCGCGATGGGGTCGAACTCAACGACGGCCCGACCTTGCCTGCCGAGGCGCGGCAACTGGACGAACCCGCGTTGTGGCCACGCAACCCGCCCGTACGCTTTCGCAAAAGCGTGCCCACGAGTTGGCTGGAGTTGGTGATTCGTGAAGGGCGCAACCGTCAGGTTCGGCGCATGACCGCGGCGGTAGGACTGCCGACGTTGCGACTGGTGCGGGTCAGAATTGGCGACTGGACGATCGAAGGGCTCGATCAAGGCCAGTGGAAGGAAGTGCCGGCGCGGTTATAGAGCGCCGGATTCGATCAGGCCAATTACTACGCTCTTGATGACGAACGCGGCCACGCCCAGGCCGAGCACGAAGAACAGAATGAACGAGCCGAAACGTCCGGCCTTGGACTTCTTCGCCAGATCCCAGACGATGAAACCCATGAAAATGATCAGGATGCTGACGAGGCCCGTCATCATCCATTCTTCGAATACGGCTGGATCCATTGGGTATCTCCGGCGTGGGCGCGGCTGAAAGGGCTTGGCGATTATACGCCGAGGGTGGCTGAAGCCGCATTGACCTGCGTCGGTGTGCCGCAGTCGTTGATGACCTGTTCCGGCCTCTTCGCGAGCAAGCCCGCTCTCACAGGGGAATGCACTCCAGAATGTGGGCGCGGGCTTGCTCGCGAAGGCGATCTCAACTACGCAAATGAGTCAGCGGCAGTTCAGTGCTATTGAGCACCTGGTTCAGCACAAAGCTGGAGCGCACACTGGTCACCCCTTCAATCCGCGTCAGGTGCCCCAGCAGCAGTTTCTGATAGTGATCCATGTCCGGCACCACCACCTTCAACTGATAGTCGGCATCCACGCCCGTCACCAGACTGCACTCCAGCACCTGCGGCAATGTGCGAATTGCCGCTTCGAAGTTCTCGAAACGCTCCGGCGTGTGCCGGTCCATGCCGATCAGTACATACGCGGTCAGACTCAGGCCGAGCATCTTGCGGTCCAGCAGGGCGACCTGACGTGAGATATAGCCGTCGTCTTCCAGTTGTTTGACCCGGCGCGAGCAGGGCGACGGTGACAAACCGATACGTTCGGCCAGTTCCTGGTTGGAGATGCGGGCGTCGCGCTGCAGTTCCGCCAAAATGCTCAGGTCGTAACGGTCGAGTTTGCTCATGAATCAGGCCTTTGTCATAACTATTGCGGTGGATTATCTATCCAGGGTTAAAAATTGCGCAAGTGATGTTTATTTGAGCAATATTCGCAATCCTCTGTCGCCGGCTCAGGCCTATTCTTATCACCAGAATCACTGCTCGGTAACACAGTCCACAGCGGCCCGCCTATCAGGCCCGCCGCGGCCGCCACCCCCACCGGGGTTGTGCCGGCCCCCGAGCTGCACACTGTCCAGAAGACGGCGTGAGGTGAGCCGACGTCAAAAGCGTCGAGCCAGGACGAAGTTCTCTAGAAGGGAGGCCGACGGGTCTCCCTTTTTTCTTGCCTGCGATTTTTTGCCTTCGCCCACACGCGACTCAATAAATAAGTTTCGTGACTGATAACCTGTTGCAGAACCCGGTGTGTACATTCCCGGTCTTAGTTACACGCCCTGAACCCGCAGTGAGGAATAGCATGAAGTCGCGCATCTGGCGTCTGGCCGGTGTTGGTTTGCTGTGTGTGAGTGTCAGTGCGCAAGTGCTGGCCGATGACCCGGAAAGCCGCGCCCCCAATGGTGGTGGCCGCGGGCCGGATCATCAGGGCAATAATCGGGGGCATGGCGGCAACAATCAGCCGCGTGCGCAGAACAACGAGATCATTCGTGGCGACAACAGTCGCCAGTTCGAACACAACGGCCAGCCGCACGACGAGGGTCAGTGGCAGACACACAATCGTGCGCCAAATCAGCCGAATCCGGTTCATCAGCCTTCACCACCGCCAGGCAACAGTCTGCCGATCCAGCCACGTCCCGACACCGTGCGCCAGACTCAGGAGCCGCGCCAGGGCTACTACCGCGACGAGCGTCCGCAAAACGGCTACAACAACCCGCATTGGCAGAACGGCAACCGGCCCAACGACAATCGCTGGCCGGGGCGTCCGCAAGGGCATGGCAATGGTTGGGGCCCAGGCCCGCAGTACCGGCCGGGGCATGTGATCGACCGCTTCCCGGATCGCGACTATCGCGTGCCGTATCGAGGCCAGGATTACTTTTATTCCGGCGGCTACTGGTATCGCCCGCAGGGCCCACGCTACATCGTCGTGCAACCGCCGCGCGGGATCCGCATCCAGTATTTGCCGGATTACGCCCGTGAAGTATGGATCGGCGGCGCGCTGCTGTTCCTCGCCGCCGGTTCTTACTACGCCTATCAGGAAGCGACGCAGGATTACGTGGTGGTCGAGCCGCCGGTTCAGCCGCCGCAGCCACAATCGCAAGGTTATGACGTCGAGGCGTATCCGGCTAACGGTCAGTCGCCGGAACAGGTCCAGCAGGATGGCTATCAGTGCTATCAGTACGCGGTGCAGCAAAGCGGTTTCGATCCGCGCACCGCGACGTATCAACCGGCGCCCGAGGTGGTGCAGGCTTACCGTCAGGCGCAGGGCAACTGCCTGAGCAGTCGCGGTTACCAGGTGTCTTACTGAATCCGGGTTTGCACCCGTTCAGTCTTGACCACTTCCTGCGGGTCGGCGTGCACCAGCACTTCGGTCCTTGGGTAGGCTTTGTGAATCGCATCCGCCGCTTGATCGCTGATGCTGTGAGCGACTGACAGGGTCAATTCCCCCGGCAATTCCAGGTGCAGCTGCACGAACCAGTGGTGGCCGGAAATCCGCGTGCGCAAGTCATGCGCGCCCAACACCCCCGGCACGCTGCAGGCCAGGTCGAGCATGTGCTGGCTGACATCTGTCGGCAGTTCTTCGTCCATCAACACCGAAAAACTTTCCCGGCCGATCTGGATCGCGCTCCACAAGATGTAAGCCGCAATCCCGAGGCCAAACCACGCGTCGAGTTGAGAGAATCCCAAACCGGCCAGCACCAGCGCGAGCAGGATGCTGCCGTTGAGCAACAGATCGGAGCGGTAATGCAACGAGTCGGCGCGCACGGCGTTGGAGCCGGTCTGCTTGATCACCCGATGCTGCAACATCAGCAAGGCGACCGTCAGCACCAGGGAGAAAATGATCACGCCAATGCTGATCCACGGCGCCCCAAGCGGTTCTGGTTGCTTGATTCGCTCATAGGCCTGGAAGGCAATCAACACCGCACTGCCACCGATGAACAATGCCTGGGCCATGCCGGCCAGTGATTCGGCCTTGCCGTGGCCGTAACGGTGGTCGTCATCCGCCGGGCGTAATGCGTAATGCACCGCCAGCAAATTAATCAACGAAGCAATGCCATCGAGTGCCGAGTCGGTGAGGCCAGCGAGCATGCTCACCGAGCCGCTCAGCCACCAGGCGATGGCTTTGGCGATGATCAGCGTACAAGCCACTGCTACCGAGGCGCGGGTTGCCAGGCGCAGCAGGCGGGCGTGTTCGGGGCTGGATGTCATGGTGCAGTTATTCCTTATGCGGCAGGTTGCAGGCCAAACATCGCCAGTTGTTGCGTGCTGCCTTTGTGCTGGATCAGGCGTGGGTCATCCAGAGCCTTGTTTATTTCAACGGCAGCACTGCCCAGCTCGCTTTGGAGAATAGCCTGCAACTTGTGGTTATCGACCTGACCGTCCGGGCCGATGGCTTGCTTGAGCTTGGCCGGGTCGATTTGCGCGGTGTGGCCTGGTTCGAAATAGATCGCCCCGGTGGCGAAGTCGACGGCAAACGCGATCAGCCCGGGAATGACGTAGAACAGCAGGCCCACGGCGTCGAGCACGGCAATCGCCGGATCGATCTTGCCGTCGATCTGGCCGCGACGATCGGGGTAGAAAATCGAACCGCACGCGGTGATTTGAGTGAGCAGGGTGGCGACCAGTACACCGCCGATCAGGCGAAAAGGTAAACGCATGGGATATCTCCTGAGTCATTTGTAAACGAAGCGTCGTCGAGTGAAGTTAAGACCCTGACAAACGCCCGGCAGTTCGCCGTTATACTCGCGCCTCTGTTTGGGAGCCAGCATGATTTCTTTGCCGATCGACGAAGTTTTACCCGCATTGCGTGACGCGTTGGCGACACGCCACGAAGCGGTGCTCGAAGCGCCGCCCGGCGCCGGTAAAACCACCCGCGTGCCGTTGGCCTTGCTCAACGAAGCGTGGCTGAGCGGGCAAACCATTCTGATGCTTGAGCCGCGCCGCTTGGCCGCGCGCGCCGCTGCTGAGCGATTGGCCAGCGAACTGGGCGAGAAGGTCGGTGAAACCGTCGGTTATCGCATCCGCCTCGACAGCAAGGTCGGCCCCAACACACGCATTGAAGTGGTCACCGAAGGCATTCTCACTCGCCGCTTGCAGGACGACCCGGCGCTGGAAGGCGTGGGTCTGCTGATTTTCGATGAATTCCACGAGCGCAGCCTCGACGCCGATCTGGCGCTGGCCCTGAGTTTGAACGGTCGTGAGCTGTTTCGAGCTGAACAGCCGCTGAAAATTTTGCTGATGTCGGCCACGCTGGAAGGCGAGCGTCTGGCCGGGTTGCTCGACGACGCACCGATCCTGCGCAGTGAAGGGCGCATGTATCCAGTGACGATGCGCTGGGGGCGGCCGTTTCAGCCCGGCGAATACATCGATCAGCGCGTGACGCAGACCGTGCTCGAAGCCCTTAACGATGAAACCGGCAGCCTGTTGGTGTTCCTCCCGGGGCAGGCGGAAATTCGCCGTGTGCATCAGCAATTGAGCGATGCCATTGGCGAGCGCCAAGACGTCTTGCTCTGCCCGCTGCACGGCGAACTTGACCTCAATGCCCAACGCGCCGCCATCGATCCGGCGCCGGCCGGGCAGCGCAAAGTGGTGCTGGCGACCAACATCGCCGAGACCAGTCTGACCATCAACGGCGTGCGCGTGGTGATCGACGCCGGGTTGGCGCGGGTGCCGCGTTTCGATCCGGGCAGCGGCATGACGCGGCTCGACACTCAGCGCATCTCCAAGGCCAGCGCCACACAGCGTGCGGGTCGGGCGGGACGCTTGGAGTCGGGTGTTTGTTATCGGTTGTGGTCGCAGGATCAGCACGAACAACTGGCGGCTTACGGCAGCGCGGAAATTCTCTCAGCGGATCTGGCCAGCCTGGCGCTGCAACTGGGGCGCTGGGGCGTTACGCCGGGCGAACTGGTCTGGCTCGACGTGCCACCGGCGGCGGCTTATGCACAGGCGCAGGATCTGCTACAGCGACTCGGCGCTTTGGAAGGGCAGGCTCTGACTTCGCACGGTCAGGCCATGGCCGAGTTGCCGGCGCATCCGCGTATCGGCCATTTGTTGCTGCGTGGGCAAGCGTTGGGCTTGGCAAACATGGCCTGCGATGTCGCCGCGTTGCTTGGCGAGCGCGATATCTTGCGCGGTGCCGGGGCGGATCTGCACAGCCGCCTGGTGCTGCTGTCCGGCGAAGAACGTGCGGCTCGTGGCGCTCAGGGCGGTGTACAACGCGCCCGGCAACTGGCGCGGCAGTATCGCGGTTATTTGCGCGGCAAGGCGAGCGAGCCGGTCAGCGACCCTGATCACCCACGCTGGCTTGGCGCACTGCTGGCCTTGGCCTACCCGGATCGCGTCGCCCAGCAACGACGTGCCGGTGGCGCCGAGTACCGCTTGGCCAACGGCCGCGCCGCGCTGTTCGCCGAGGCTGACAGCCTGATGAAGGAGCCGTGGATCGTTATTGCCGATCTCGGCAGTCGCCAGGGCCAGCGTGAAGAACGGATTTATCTGGCGGCGGATTTCGATCCGGCGCTGTTCGACTCAGTGCTCGCCGAGCAAGTGCGCAACGTCGATCAACTCGACTGGGACGAGCGCGAAGGCGTGCTGCGCGCCGAGCGTCAGCGCAAGGTCGGCGAGTTGATCCTCAGCCGCGAACCGCTAACCGGTCTCGATGAAGCCGCCCGCAGTCAGGCGCTGGTCAATCTGGTGCGACGCAAGGGGCTGGAACTGCTGCCGTGGACACCGGAGCTGCGCCAGTGGCAGGCACGTGTTGCGTTGTTACGGCAACTTGATCTGAACACTCAGGACGAAAGCCAATGGCCGGATGTCAGCGACGCGACGCTGTTGAAAACTCTTGAAGACTGGCTGATGCCGTATCTGGGCAAGGTCTCGCGGCTCAGTCATTTTGCCAACCTCGATCTGTCCAGCATCGTCCGCAATCTACTGCCATGGCCGCTGCCGCAACGGCTGGATGAGCAGGCGCCGCATCACATCAGCGTGCCTTCAGGGTCATCGATTCGTCTGGATTACAGCGAGCATCCGCCAATTCTGGCGGTGCGTTTGCAGGAGCTGTTCGGCTTGGCCGAGACGCCAAGGATTGCCGGCGGGCGGCAGGTGGTCAAGTTGCACCTGCTGTCCCCGGCACGACGACCGGTGCAGGTGACGCAGGATCTGGCCAACTTCTGGCGCAGCACGTATGCCGAGGTCAAGAAGGATTTGAAGGGTCGGTATCCCAAGCATTATTGGCCGGATGATCCGTTGGTGGCTGAAGCCACGGCACGGGCGAAGCCCCGGGGGACCTGATCCGGGGCTGTGCCAATGCAAGGCGCCGAATCAGGGGCTAACAGCGGCCCTTGACGAATTCACGTCTCCCCGGCCCCATACTTACTCCCTGGCGATTCATATTGAAGTGCGCGCAGGGCGCGCAAGCATCGCATTGAAAATACGCTGCCCATAGAGGCCAACGGCCAGGCCGACCACGATCAGCATCACCGTCAGCACCTTGCTCGCTGGCACGCTCTCGTGGAAGATCAGCACCGAACCGAGCATGCCGAAAATCGGCACCAGCAACGACAGTGGCGCGACGGTCGAAACCGGGTAGGTCTTGAGCAGCGAGTTCCAGATCCAGTAGGCGAACAGTGTGTTCGGGTAGACCTGAAACAGGATCGACAGCACGGCGGTCGTATCGACCTGATTGACGAACGAGGTGAAGCCGGCGCTGCCGTTCACCGTGTAATCGAGAGCGAACAACGGGATCGGTGCAAAGGCGCTGGACCAGACCAGAAACCCGAAGACTTCCAGGGTGCTGGCCTTCTTGTTGATGATGTTGGCGACACTCCATGACACCGCGCCCACCAGCACCAGCAGCACGCCGGGCAGACTGACCGAGCCATCGCTGATCATGATGATGCACAACAATCCGCCAAGTGCGATCAGCATGCCCAGTACCTGAAATCGGGTCAGCGCTTCCTTGAACACCCAGCCGCCCAACAGAATCGTGAAAAACGCGCTCAATTGCAGCACCAGCGAAGCGATGCCCGCCGAAAGCCCGGCCTTGATACCCAGGTTGACGATGCCCCACAAGCCGATGCCGAACACCAGTCCGTAACCGATGATGTAGCGCCATGGCACATTCGGTTTGCGGATGAAAAAGATCGCCGGTAATGCACAAAGGCTGAAGCGGATACCCGCCAGAATAAAAGGATCTACGGTCGCCAATCCCAGCTTGATGACCGAGAAGTTGACCCCCCAGATTGCGGTGATCAGTACAGCCAATACGACGTGCAGTGGTTTCATTACAGGTACGCCTTCAGGTAGTCAGACAATTACGGGAGGTCAGCTCCAGAGATAACCAGTACAACAGCGCTATCCCACTGAAGGCCGCGCCCAGCAGGCAAACCGCGCCCCAGCCAAAATGGGCGTAAGTGTAGGTGGCCGTAATAGCGCCGATGCCGCTGCCCACGGAGTAGAAGCACATGTAGGCACCCACCAGTCGGCTTTGCGCGTCGGGCCGCGCGGCGAAGATCAGGCTTTGGTTGGTCACATGCACCGCTTGCACGGCAAAGTCGAGCAGTACCACACCTACGACCATCGCCAGCAATGAGCTTTCAACAAACGCGGTGGGCAGCCAGGACAGGGTCAATAGCACCAGCGCAATCCCTGTCGTGCGATTGCCCAGGCCCTGATCGGCCAGTCGCCCGGCCCTTGCGGCGGCCAGCGCGCCCGCTACCCCGGCCAGACCGAACAAGCCTGTCTGGGTGTGCGACAGTGACAGTGGTGGTGCGCTTAGCGGCAATACCATGGCGGTCCACAGCACGCTGAATGCAGCGAATATCAGCAGGGCAAAGGTGCCCCTGACGCGTAGCGTCCGTTCGGTGAGATACAGCTGGAACACTGAGCGCAACAACTGCACGTAACTGTCTTTGGCCGGTGGCGTGGTCGATGTCGGCAGCGTGCGGTACAGCACCAGCGCCATGCCGATCATCAAGGCTGCCGAGACGAAGTAGACGCCTCTCCATCCGGCCAGATCGGCCACCGCGCCAGACACAAAGCGCGCCAGCAGAATGCCCAACACTACGCCACTGGTCACCGTGCCAATCGCTTCACCACGTTGCTCGGGGCTGGCGAGTGTGGCCACGTAGGCGACCACCACCTGCACGACCACTGCCATCAGGCCGACCAGCACCATTGCGCCGAGTAACATGCCCCAACTCTGCGCCAGCCCAACCGCACACAACGACACGGCCGACAGCAGCATCTGCGTCAGAATCAGCCGCTTGCGATTGAGCAGATCGCCCAACGGGACGATGAACAACAGGCCCACTGCATAACCGGCCTGAGTCGCCGTGACCACTACACCAATAGTGTCGGGCGACACTGACAGGCTGGCGCCCATCGACTCCAGCAGCGGTTGTGCGAAGTAGACATTGGCCACTGCCATGGCGCAGGTAATCGCGAAGAGAAACGTCTGTTGACGACTTAAACCACGGGCAGTTGTGCGTCCATCAGGGGCTGGAGCAGTAACGGCGTCGGCTGTCTTTTCGGCGTTCACGTCGCTTTTCGAGGGCCTTAGGAGGTTCAACGTCATCATTCCATCCTTGGGAATAACAGGTTTCAAAACAAAACCGATGCGTTGATTTTTATCGAAACGGGTTTTAATCTGCAACTGGTTTTTCACGCAATATTTTCTTCTGCCGTTAGAACTGTTCTAACGCGCACGATCTCGCAAAAATTGGAGGCTCATGGCCAGACAGTTGCTACTGGCACAAAGCGAATGCCCGGTGGCCCGCACGCTTGAGGCTATTGGCGATCGTTGGGTGTTGATGATCATCCGCGACGCTTTCGATGACGTGCGTCGCTTCAGTGAATTCCAGAAACGTCTGGGCCTAGCTAAAAATATCCTCTCGGCGAAGCTCAAGAGGTTGGTCGAACTGGGCGTGTTTGAGGTGCAGCCGGCATCCGATGGCACCGCTTACAAAGAGTACGTGCTGACCGAGATGGGACGTTCGGTGTTCCCCATCGTGATCAGCATGCGCCAGTGGGGCGAGGACTTCCTGTTCAGCAAGGGCGAGAGTTATTCGGTGTTGCTGGACAACGAGCACTCGGAGCCGGTCGAGACCATTACGGTGCGCTCCAAAGCTGGCGAGTTGCTGGGCCCGGCGGATTGCCATCGGCGTGTGGTCAAGCGCCGCAGCTGATTGTGGCCATGCTGCGTTTTTAAGGCGCAGCCGGCAGCAGGAACCGCGCAATCACCGGCAAATGATCGGAAATGCGCAGCGTGTCGTCCTGACGCACCATCGCTTCCACCCGTTTGATCTTCGGGCTGTAGAACAGATAGTCGACCGTGCGATCCGGGCCGTTGAGGCCGGGGTCGTTGGGGTAGTGGGTCAGCCACTGTGCGCGGTCGATGCCGCTGGCTTCGCTGTTGGTCGGGATCATCGGGTACTTGTCCCACAGCAGATGCAGCTCGCTGTCGGCGGAGTAGGGCGTGCGCTGCTCGGCGGGTAAACGACGATATTGGCCCAGCGGCAACAGGTTGAAGTCGCCACCGATCAGCCACGGCAGGCCCTGACTTTCATACTTGTCGAGCACCTTGGCCACGGCCGTCACTTGCGCATGCAACGTGTCGTCCGGTCGGTGGGCGCGTTCCAGATGGGTATTGAATACGGTCAGTTGCCCGCCATCGCTGAGCGGCAGTTTGGTCGCGAGCAGGGCGTCTTTGGGCTGGAACTGGCGGCTGATGAAATTGCTTGGGGCCACCGGTAATTGCAGGCGTTCGGCATGTTCGATGCGATAGCGGCTCAGCGTCGCCAGTTGCCGGCCAACGCTGCCATAGATATGGGGCTCAGGGACAAAATCGGCTTTCCAGTCAAAAGCGCTGGCGCTGCACGGGTACAGATCGGCGACCCGCTCCTGCAACAACTTGAGTTGATCCTGATAGTCGCTGGCCTTGGCGCCGTCATCGAGTTCCTGCAACAGCACCAGATCGGGTTGTTCGTCGCGGATTACCCGCGCCACTTCATCGAGGCTGAAGGCCATGTCCTCCAGCGTCGGCGCTTCATCGTTACCCTGGGCCAGGTCATTCCAGAACACATAACGCTTGCCGGCCAGATACTGCACGTTCCAGGTCATGACTTTCAGCGCTTGCCCGGGCACCAGCATGGGCGGTGTGCCGGTGCAACTGACCGGCAGGGTTTCGCGGGCGTCGGGGCGCCAGGTCAGGCCGAAAATCAGTCCGCCGATCAAGATGACGGCGAGCAGAGCGAGCAACAGGGTGTAGCGCAGTAGACGGGTCATGGCTCGGCTTATAGCGTTACAGAAAGTGGCCCCGAGCATACCTGACGGCGGTCTCGAAGCCCAATTGCGGAGCGGTCAGACCGCGCCGTCACGTTTTTCAGGAAGTTGGCTGATCAGCATGAACAGGCGGAACAGCACCACGCTGGTGAACAGTTGCAGGAAGCTGTGGCCGCTGTCGATCAGCACCGACACTATCGGGTTCTGCGGCTCGGGGTATACCGCCAGCGTCGCCCCCTTGAGCAACCACAAAGGCGTCATCACACACAGAATGCACAGCAGAATTCGCCAGAAATGCCCGCGGCTCAGCCGCAAGCTTTCCTTCATGGCGTGCAATGGATTAAGGCCGCGCAGCACCAACAGGTATTCGCCGAACGCCAGCATCACCATCAAAATCAGGCCCGGCAGGAAATACAGCGAAAGGCCCAGCAGAATCAGCAACGTGTTGAGCGCGGTGAGCAGGGCGAAACGCGGCCACAACCGCGCAGACATCGCCAGCAGATCAAGGGTGCGCGGGGCTTCTCCACGGGTGCGTGCGTCGAGAAACAGGATTAATGCGGCGGTGTACAACGGATAGACCAGCAAGCCGACGATCACACTGACGGATGAGAAACTGTCCGGGTCGCTGGCGTGATCCACCACTTGTTGCAGCAGCGCTTCGACGATCACCAGCGGCAGGCACAACTGCACGATGCTGGCCAAATGGCGTTTGAAAAAGAACAGAGAGTCGCGCAGCACTTCGAAGGCATTCATCAGTCGGTATCGCAGGTCGAAAACAGTGGCTCACTTTAACCGATGATGCGCCAGCCCACACAAACGTAAACATTCGGTAAAGGTCATTGAAAGGTTTTGTCGCAGCCTCCATTACGGACGAGCACCTTGTCCAAAAGTGGGCGAGGGCCATGTTATCCCCGGCAATCTACGAGGTCGCCATGAACAGCGAAGAGCAAACCCTGATCGATGGACTGTTTTCCCGGCTGCAACAGGCCGAAACGGAGGCAGCCCCGCGCGACGCCCAGGCCGAGACGCGGATCAAGGAACACCTGACGCGCCAGCCGGCGGCAGGTTATTTCATGACCCAGGCGATTCTGGTTCAAGAGGCGGCGCTCAAAAGCCTGGATGAGCAGAACAAGCAACTGACCCGGCAAGTCCAGCAGTTGCAGGCCGAACTGCAAGCGGCCAAAGCGCAGAGTGCAGCGCCGGCGCCGAGCAGTGGCGGCGGTTTCCTGTCGAGCATCTTTGGTGGCAGCCCGCGTCCGGCACCGACCCCGAGTGCTGCTCCGGCGTCCACGGGTGGCTGGCGCGAGCCTGCACCACAGCAGAACGTTGGTGCTCCACCTGCGCAACAGGGTTTTGCTGCGCCACCGCCCAATTATGAGCAACAAGCCGCACCGGCGGCCGGCAGCAGCTTTCTCGGCGGCGCCTTGAAAACCGCGGCCGGTGTAGCCGGTGGTGTGATGCTGGCGCAGGGAATCAGCAGCCTGTTCCACCACAATCAGCAGCCGCAAGAGATTGTTGAGGTGATCAAGGAAGAGCCGGCTCAAGTCGCCGACCAGAGCAACAACGGCTGGGGTGACGATCAGCGCATGGCCGGTAACGATTCCTACGGCAATGATCAGGGCGGATTTAACGACACCGACTACAGCGATGACAGTTCATCGTTCTTCGATGACGACGATTCCTTCGTCTGATTCACCATTCGTCCGGAGCCTGTGAGGGCTCCGGGGCGATTATTCGCGGAACGTTCCTGTTGGCTGGCATACTGAGCGCCTTTTTCGGGCCCAGCGCCTGATCCCGCTTCGTGCGCTTGCGCGCCCACAGGAACTCCGGTGAAAAAAATCGCAGTGTTCGCCGATGTGCAGAACCTCTACTACACCGTGCGTCAGGCTTATGGTTGCCACTTCAACTATGCGGCGCTGTGGGCGGACATCAGCAAGGATGGGCAGATCGTCGAGGCCTACGCCTACGCCATCGACCGTGGCGACAGCAAACAGCAGCAGTTCCAGCAGATCCTGCGCAACCTCGGCTTCACCGTAAAGCTCAAGCCCTACATCCAGCGCAGCGACGGCTCGGCCAAGGGCGACTGGGACGTGGGCATCACCCTGGACATCATGGACGCCGCCGACCACGTCGACGAAATCGTTCTGGCCTCCGGTGACGGCGATTTCGACATGCTGCTCGAACGCATCATCAACAAGCACGGCGTGCAAGCGGTGGCCTACGGTGTCCCGGGCCTGACCGCCAACTCGCTGATCCGCGCCGCCAGCCGTTACGTGCCGATCGAGGGCGCGCTGCTTCTGAAGAATTGAGCGGCTACTGAAGAATTGATCTGGACGGAGTACAACAAGGTTTGGAACGCATTGCAGTCATCGACTTTGAAACCACCGGCCTCTCGCCGAACAGCAACTGCCGCGCCACGGAAATCGCCGTGGTCATGCTGGAGAACGGCCGCATCGTCGAGCGCTACCAAAGCCTGATGAACGCCGGCGTACGCGTCCCGGCCTTCATCGAACAACTGACCGGCATCAGCAACGCCATGCTGCGCACCGCGCCCTCGGCCGAGCGGGTGATGGAAGAGGTCAACGAGTTTGTCGGCTGCACGCCACTGGTCGCCCACAACGCATCCTTCGACCAGAAGTTCTGGGATTTTGAGCTGGGGCGGATCAAGCGCACGCGGTTGCAGAACTTTGCCTGTTCGCTGTTACTCGCCCGCCGACTGATGCCGGCCGCGCCGAATCACAAACTTGGCACCCTCACCACATTCGCCCGCCTGCCGCACACCGGTCAGGCTCACCGGGCGATGGCGGATGCGGAGATGGCGGCGAACTTGATGGCGCATCTGACGGGGGAGTTGCGAGACAAGCACGGCGTACGCGAGCTATCGCATGATCTGCTGTGCAAGCTGCAGAAAGTGCCAGCGGCGAAAGTGAGCGAGCATCTCCAGCGCTATCGCTGATGTTCAGGTCAACAGATAACCCTGTGGGAGCGAGCAAGCCCGCTCCCAGATTGGATCTCTGCGGGCGTCAGGTCTGTTTGCCGTTGCCTTCGATGTGGCCGAGCGGCACCCGCTTCTCTATCGCACTCGACAACACAATCGACGTCTTGCTGAACCCGAATTTCGCCACCCGATTGATCAACGCCTCAAGCTCCAGCATTGAGCCCACCGCCCCTTTCATGATCACGCACGGATCGCCCGTCACTCGAAAGCACTCAGTCAGTTGCGAGATTGTGGCCAGTTCGTCGTACACCTTCTGGCTGCCGTTCTGGTGCAGGCGCAGTTCGATCACGCACTGGATCGGCAAACCGATTTTCGACAGGTTGATTTTTGCCTCATACCCGGTGATCACCCCGGATGCTTCCAGTTTGGCCACGCGCTCGGCCACGGCGGGCGCTGACAGATTTACTTTGCGCGCCAGGTCGGCGTAGGACGCACGACCGTTTTCGAGTAGGGCGCTGAGCAGCATGCGGTCGTATTTGTCCAAGGCCGAACTCCTGTAAATGCCAGACTTTCGAAATCGCGGTTTATCCCGTCGATCTCCGTGATTTCCAAAGTGTACTGGCCTGATAAACAGGTTTTGTAACTTATTTTTGCCCGTTGGCCTTTCTAGAATAATCCATCCCTCGCCTCTGACTTTCGAGCCGTCCATGCCTGCCCTGCGCCGTTTTCCCTTGCCGCTGATCGCCGCGTTTTTTGCGCTGTATGTGATTTGGGGGTCGACCTATCTGGTGATCCGCATTGGTGTTGAATACTGGCCGCCGCTGATGCTTGGCGGGGTGCGCTTCGTGATTGCAGGCACGCTGATGTACGCCTTCCTGCGTTGGCGCGGGGCGCCGGCACCGACCTGGGCGCAGTGGAAAGCGGCGGGGATCATCGGGATTTTGCTGTTGAGTCTTGGTAACGGCGCCGTGAGTGTGGCCGAACACACCGGCGTGGCTTCAGGCGTTGCGGCGTTGGCGGTGGCGACGGTGCCGTTGTTCACGTTGCTCTGCGGTTATTTCTGGGGGGCGCGTAATACCCGTCTCGAATGGGCCGGTGTGGTGTTGGGGATTATCGGCATCGCCATGCTCAACATGGGCTCCAACCTTCAATCGAGTCCGCTGGGGGCGATGTTGCTGATTTTTGCTGCGGCGTCGTGGGCGTTCGGTTCGGTCTGGAGCCGACACTTGCCCCTGCCGCCAGGCGCGATGGCCAGTGCCGTGGAAATGCTCGTTGGCGGCGTCGTGTTGTTGATCGGCAGTGCGCTGAGCGGTGAGCACTTGCAAGCCGTGCCGCCATTGGAAGGCTGGTTGGCGCTGGCGTATCTGATCTTCTTCGGCTCGATCATTGCCTTCAACTCGTACATGTACCTGCTCAAGCACGTGCGTCCGGCGGCGGCCACCAGTTATGCCTACGTCAATCCGGCGGTGGCGGTGTTGCTGGGGATTGTCTTCGTCGGCGAGACCATTGGCATTGAAGAAGCACTGGCGATGCTGGTGATCATCAGCGCGGTGGTGCTGATTGGGCTACCCCAGTGGCGTCGGGCGCCTCCGCCGCCAGTCGTGGCGCCGACAACCCTGCCAACAGAAAACCGTACGAATTAGGGTAAACTGCGCGCCATTGCACATTCGTTTTGCACACTCTTTTGCAAATCCGCGCTGAATTTTCCTACGGTACTCCCATGACTTTCGCCTCCCTTGGCCTGATCGAACCCTTGCTGCGCTCCCTCGAGACGCTCGGCTACCAGACCCCGACGCCGGTGCAGGCGCAAGCCATTCCGGCCGTGCTGGCCGGTCGCGACCTGATGGCAGCGGCCCAGACCGGCACTGGCAAAACCGCCGGTTTCGCCTTGCCGCTGCTGCAGTTGCTGGCCATGGAAGGGCCGAAAGTCACTGCCAACTCGGCGCGTGCGCTGATTCTGGTGCCGACCCGCGAGCTGGCCGAGCAGGTTCATGAGTCTGTGCGCCAGTACGCCGAAAACCTGCCGCTGCGCACTTACGCGGTGTACGGCGGCGTCAGCATCAACCCGCAAATGATGAAGCTGCGCGGCGGCGTCGATGTGCTGGTAGCCACGCCTGGTCGCCTGATCGACCTGTTCCGCCAGAACGCGCTGAAACTTGATCAGTTGCAAACCCTGGTGCTGGATGAAGCCGATCGTATGCTCGACCTGGGCTTCTCCGAAGAACTGGCGAACATCTACCGCATGCTGCCGAAAAAGCGCCAGACCCTACTGTTCTCCGCGACCTTCTCCGACGATATTCGCCTGCTGGCCGGGCAGATGCTCAACGACCCACTGAGCGTCGAAGTCAGCCCGCGCAACGTCGCCGCCAACACCGTCAAGCAGTGGGTGGTGACGGTGGACAAGAAGCGCAAGGCCGAACTGTTCGTGCATCTGATGCGCAAGAGCAAGTGGAAGCAGGTGCTGGTGTTCGCCAAGACCCGTAACGGCGTGGACGCGCTGGTGGAAAAACTCCAGGGCCTGGGCGTCAACGCCGACGGCATCCACGGTGATAAACCGCAGGCAACCCGTCAGCGTGCGCTGGATCGTTTCAAACTCAGCGAAGTGCAGATTCTGGTGGCCACCGATGTCGCGGCCCGTGGTCTGGACATCGAAGACTTGCCGCTGGTGGTCAACTTTGATCTACCGATCGTGGCCGAGGATTACATTCACCGTATCGGCCGTACTGGCCGTGCCGGTGCGACGGGCGAAGCGATTTCGCTGGTGTGTGCCGATGAAGTGAACATGCTCTCGGCCATCGAGATGCTGACGCGCCAGACGTTGAAGCGCCAGAACGAACCGGACTTTGAACCTGAGCACCGCGTGCCGGATACCGACGCCAGCGGTCAGGTGATCAAGAAGCCGAAGAAACCGAAAAAGCCGAAAACCTCCGGCGGTGGCGGCAAGCGCAATCTGGGTAAATGGGTCGACAGCGGCGAGACGCAGGCGCCGGAGCCTTCGATCAAGCCTGTGCGTAAAGTGCCGGTATTCAATACCGGGCCGCGTAAGCGTAAGCCATGATTTTGATGCGGCGTCACTAAGACTGCTTTCGCGAGCAAGCCCGCTCCCACATTCGACCGAGTACTTCAATTGAAAGCGGTCAACTGTGGGAGCGGGCTTGCTCGCGAAGGGCGCACTGCGGTCTTCAGCCCTCGCGCTGCAGCCACTCCAATATTGCGAACCCGGCAGCCCGGCCACTGGCAAAACACCCCGTCAGCAAGTACCCGCCCGTCGGTGCTTCCCAATCGAGCATCTCGCCCGCGCAGAACACGCCCGGCAAGGCCTTGAGCATCAGGCGCTCATCCATCGCCTCGAACGTCACGCCCCCGGCACTGCTGATTGCTTCGTCCAGCGGGCGGGTTTTGATCAATGTCAGCGGCAATGCTTTGATCGCCCGCGCCAGCCGCGCTGGATCGGCGAAGGTCGCCGCATCAGTCAACTCACGCAACAACGCCGCTTTCACCCCGTCAATCCCGACCTGACTGTGCAAGTGCTTGGCCATCGAGCGCGAGCCACGCGGTTTGCTCAGCGCAGCCTGTAATTTATCCACAGGCCGGCCGGGCAGCAGGTCGATGTGAATGGTCGCTGAGCCGTGCGCGTTGATCGCCTCGCGCATCGGTGCCGACAACGCGTAGATCAAACTTCCTTCAATACCGGTCGCGGTGATCACGCATTCGCCCAAGCGCGCAATGTCGTCGTTCAAACCGATGGCGATATTTTTCAGCGGTGCGCCAGCGAATTTGCTGACAAGCAATTCGCTCCAGGCCTGCACTTCGAAGCCGCAATTGCTCGGCTGCAACGGCGCCAGTCCTACGCCACGCTGCTCCAGCGGCAACATCCACGCGCCGTCGGAACCGAGTCGCGACCAACTGCCGCCGCCGAGGGCGAGCAGCGTGGCGTCGGGTTTGAGCGTTTTCTCGCCTTCCGGGTTGTCGATGCGCAGCGCGCCGTGTTCATCCCAACCGAGCCAGCGGTGGCGGGTGTGGATAACTACGCCGCTGTCGCGCAGGCGTTTGAGCCAGGCGCGCAGCAGGGGCGCGGCTTTCATGTCGGTGGGGAACACACGGCCGGAGCTGCCGATGAAGGTTTCGATGCCCAGATCGTGAATCCAGTGGCACAACGCATCGGCGTCGAAGCTGCGAAGCAACGGGGCGATTTGCGGTGCGCGTTCGGCGTAGCGCGAAAGGAACGCCGGGTAGGCTTCGGAATGGGTGATGTTCATGCCGCCGACGCCTGCCAGCAGAAACTTGCGGCCCACCGAGGGCATGCCGTCGTACAGGTCGACGCGCACTCCGGCTTGGCCCAGCACTTCGGCGGCCATCAGGCCGGCAGGGCCACCGCCGATGATGGCGACGTGAGCGGGGAGGGGGGCGGAAGTCTGAGTCATGGCGTGCGCTGCGGTATGGCGGGATAAGGCGCGCATTCTAACAGCGCCGGACAGGGTGGGAGCGGGCTGTGGTGATCCACAAAATCTGGTTAATAAATGACCATCGTGCTGCAAGCTATGTCCAGCATGGCCTCTAGTCCCTTGCACTCAGGTTATCCACAGGCCGTTCCACAGCGAATGTGGGTAACGCAGCACACCTTAATGACAACCGTGTGACGTCCAGACCCGTTGCGCGCTGTGATGGAGAATGCCGTGGCGGCGGGCGAGGGCGTGGCGATCCTTGCTGTAGCCGCCGCCAATCACGCCGACCACCGGAATATCACGGCCCAGGCAATGGCGCATCACGCTTTCATCCCGGGCGGCAACGCCTGCGTCGGTGAGTTGCAGATAACCGAGGGCGTCGTCCTTGTGCACATCGACGCCCGCGTCGTACAGCACCAGATCCGGTTGATACAGCGCCAGCAAATAGTTGAGCGTGTCGTCCACGACTTTTAAATAGTCGGCATCGCCCATGCCTTTGGGCAACGGAATGTCCCAGTCACTTTCGGCTTTGCGTGCAGGAAAATTCTTCTCGCAGTGCAGGGAAACGGTAATCGCCTCCGGGGTGTCGTGCAGAATCCGCGCCGTGCCGTCACCCTGATGCACATCGCAATCAAAGATCAACACCCGGTTCACCCGGCCGCTTTGCAGCAGGTACTGGCTGATGATTGCCAGGTCATTGAAGATGCAAAACCCGGCCGGGTAGTCGTAGTGGGCGTGATGGGTGCCGCCGGCCAGATGACAAGCCAAACCATGCTCAAGGGCTTTTTCCGCCGCCAGAATCGAACCGCCGACCGCCCGCACCGTGCGCCGGGCCAGTGCTTCATTCCACGGCAGGCCGAGGCGCCGTTGGTCTTCGCGGGACAACTCGCCGCTCATGTAGCGTTCGATATAGCGACGGTCATGGGCCAGGGCGAGGATGTCGTTGGGACAAATCTCTGGGCGCAGCAAATCGGCGTCGCAGGTCAGGCCGCTGTCGACCAGGTGATCGCGCAGCAGACGGAATTTGTCCATGGGGAAGCGGTGATCCGCCGGAAACTCGGGGCTGTAGTCTTCGTGATAGATCAGCGGCAGTGGCATGGCGACTTCATGTAGGAAACGTAGGAAAGAGTGAGCGATCCTACCAGCGATGTAGACTTGCGGCATGGAAACGGAGGAGCACGATGGAGCCGATACTGGAACTGGAAAGCGCACGCCTGCTGATGCGTCAGTGGCAGGACGAAGATTTGCCGGCATTTGCGGCGATGTGTGCCGATCCTCAGGTGATGCGCTACTTTCCCGCTCGGTTGAGCCGTCTGGAAAGCGCCGCGCTGATCGGCCGTGTGCGCGGGCATTTTGCTGAGCATGGTTTCGGTTTGTGGGCGCTGGAGCGCAAGGACAGTGGCGAGTTCATCGGTTTCACCGGACTTTGCGTCGTCGGTTTCGATGCACCTTTTACGCCGGCAGTGGAAATCGGCTGGCGCCTGGCCAAGGAACATTGGGGCTTGGGTTATGCCAGTGAAGCAGCATGGACTGCTCTGCGTTGCGGGTTTGACCGGTTGGCCCTGAAGGAAGTGGTGTCCTTCACCGCGAAATCCAATCTGCCTTCGGAGAAAGTCATGCAGGCGATCGGCATGCACCACGCGCCGGCGGATGATTTCGATCACCCGAAACTCGCCGTCGGTGATCCGTTACGCAAACATGTGCTGTACCGCATCACCCGGGAGCAGTGGCTGCAAACCTTGCATGGATAAGCCGACACGGACGTTTACAATGGCCGCCATATCATTGGCCCGCGCCAGAATCTGAATCGGCCGCCGCAGCCAAGACTGCGCGGCATAGCTTTGTGTGAGGAGAGTCTGAATGAGCCAAGTGTTGGAAGATCTGGTCGACCTGCTGACCCTGGAACCGATCGAAGAAAACCTGTTCCGGGGCCGTAGCCAGGACCTTGGTTTTCGTCAGTTGTTCGGGGGGCAGGTACTCGGTCAGTCGTTGTCGGCGGCCAGTCAGACGGTTGAAGAAACCCGCCATGTGCATTCGATGCACGGCTATTTCCTGCGTCCGGGCGACGCCAAGTTGCCGGTGGTCTATTCGGTGGACCGCGTGCGCGATGGCGGCAGTTTCAGCACTCGCCGGGTGACGGCGATCCAGAAGGGCCATCCGATTTTCACTTGCAGTGCTTCGTTTCAGTATGACGAAGAGGGCTTCGAGCATCAGAGCCAGATGCCGGTCGTGGTCGGGCCGGAAAACCTGCCATCGGAACTGGAACTGACCCAGCAGCGCGCGCACCTGATTCCGGAGCACATGCGCGAAAAACTGCTGTGCCCGAAACCGATCGAGGTGCGCCCGGTCACCGAGAAAGACCCGTACAACCCGCAACCGGCCGATCCGGTGAAGTATGTGTGGTTTCGCGCCGACGGCGCCTTGGCCGATCTCCCGGCCTTGCATAAATACCTGCTGGCCTATGCCTCGGACTTCGGTCTGTTGACCACCTCGATGCTGCCCCACGGCAAATCGGTCTGGCAGAAAGACATGCAGGTCGCCAGCCTCGATCACGCGCTGTGGTTCCACAACGATCTGCGTGCCGATGACTGGTTGCTCTATGCGATGGACAGTCCGTGGGCCGGCAATTCCCGTGGTTTCTCCCGTGGCAGCGTCTACAACCGTGCCGGGCAACTGGTCGCCTCGGTGACTCAGGAAGGCCTGATTCGGCATCGCAAGGATTGGGCATGAGCCTGGCCGATGTGAAGCATTGGGTGTTCGACATGGACGGCACGCTCACCGTTGCAGTCCATGACTTCACGGCGATTCGCGTGGCGTTGTCGATTCCGCCCGAGGACGACATTCTCACCCACCTTGGCGCGCTGCCAGCCGCTGAAGCGGCGGCGAAACATGCCTGGTTGCTGGAGCACGAACGTGATCTGGCGCGGGGCTCGACTCCGGCCACCGGCGCCGTGGCACTGGTGCGTGACCTGCACTCGCGCGGTTATCGCCTCGGCATTCTCACCCGTAATGCCCGCGAACTGGCGCATGTCACGCTGGAGGCGATTGGCCTGGCTGACTGCTTTGCCGTGGAGGATGTGCTGGGCCGTGATGACGCGCCGCCCAAGCCGCATCCGGGTGGATTGCTGAAGTTGGCCGAGGCGTGGTCGGTGCCGGCCAGCGAGATGGTGATGGTCGGCGATTACCGCTTTGATCTGGATTGCGGTCGGGCGGCAGGGACGCGGACGGTGCTGGTGAACCTGCCGGATAACCCATGGCCGGAGCTGACGGACTGGCATGCTCAGGATTGTGTTGAGTTGCGGCGGATGGTGTTCGCCTGAGCCGTTGAGTGTCTGGACGGACGCCTTCGCGAGCAAGCCCGCTCCCACGGGGGATTATCAGTGGATACAACGTTGAGTCCGAAGCCCGTCCTCTGTGAGAGCGGGCTTGCTCGCGAAGAGGCCGACATGGCCACCGCATTACTGATCAAACAGAGCTTTTTGTCCCTCAGGCGACGTCAACATCCCATCGCCGTTGTGCCCAACCCCGGGTACTTCAACCAGCCGCTGATTCACCCCTTCCGGATGGCGGCGTAGCAGGTAGCCAAAATACAGCTTCCCGCGCGTCAGGCGGTCAGCCCCTTGCGCCTCGGCCTCGCAGCCTTTGTCCAGCGCCGGATGCTGCGGGTCGATGTCCTGCTGTCCGAGCAGATAAATCACCTCGCGTTTGATGTAACGGCTTTCAAGCTGCAACGGCGTTTGCCCACCGGCGTATATCGGCATGTCTGACAGGCCGTACTTCCAGCGATTGAAGTTGGGGCATTGCGCGTGATCGAACGCGACCGGTCGCTGTTCGTTGAAATAGGCATACGAAGACGGATTGGCCACCACATAGTGCAGGTGGATTGCGTTGGCCTTCAGCGCGGGTTGATCCTTGGCGAGCAAAGCGTATCGCTGCACCACCTGCCCCCCGCCGGAGTGACCGAAAATCACGATCTGTTTCACGTCCGGAAACTGCTTGCGATCAGTAATCCGGGCGACGATTTCGTCCAGTGCCGCATAGGAGCTCAGCGGATTCGGGCCTGTGGATAACCGACCGCCCATCCACTCATTGCCTTTCCAGCGCAACACGGTGGCAGGCAAGGAGTACAGGGCTGTATCACTTTCATTGAGGAACTGCGGAGCGATGACCAGCGTGTGGGCGGTTTGCCCTGCCAGTTCAGTGGCGCTTTCGGCGCTTTTGCGATAGGTCTCGGCGTTGCGCAACCGGCCATGAATGATGATCAGCACTCGCTCGATCTTTTCCGGCGCCGGGCCGATGCCCACCGCCATTTCGCCGGCCTTGAGTTGCAGGCGCCCGGGGCTGATGGCGTCGACCCCGGCCGCTTGCGCGGTGCTGCCAATGATCAGTAAAGCCAAAAGCCACTTATGCATTTACAGGTTTTTCGCCGCGAAGGTATCGCACTGGCCGACCTGGCCTTGCGCGAATCCGGTTTTGAACCAGCGCACCCTTTGCGCCGACGTACCGTGGGTAAACGAGTCCGGCACCACACGGCCCTGACCTTGTTGCTGCAGGCGATCATCACCGATGGCGTTGGCGGCGTTCAAGGCTTCTTCGATGTCGCCCGGTTCCAGCCAGTTCAAACGCTTCTGCGCGTTATAGGCCCAGACACCGGCCAGGCAGTCGGCCTGCAACTCCTGACGAACCAGTAATCCACCAGCACCTTGCATCTGCCGGCCTTGCTGGCGGGCTGTCTGAATTTTCGCCGAGACGCCAAGAAGCGTCTGCACATGGTGTCCGACTTCGTGAGCGATCACGTAGGCCTGGGCAAAATCGCCGGCAGCCTTGAAGCGTTGCGCCATTTCCTGGAAAAACGCCATGTCCAGATAGACCTTCTGATCCGCCGGGCAATAAAACGGCCCGGTGGCTGAGGTGGCCAGACCACAGGCGGAATTGACCCGATTGCTGAACAGCACCAGGGTCGGATCCTTATATTGGCGGCCGGCCTGCTGGAAAATCGCGCCCCAGGTGTCTTCGGTATCGCCGAGGATTGAACGGACGAATTCGGCCTGTTCATCATTGGCCGGCGGCGCCTGGCGGGTTTGCGAGGTGGGTGCCGTTTGCTGGCCCGTCTGGCCGGTGAGTTGACCGAGGATCTGCAACGGATCCTGGCCAGTGATCCAGCCGATGCCAACGATCAACAAAATGGCCCCAAGGCTCAGGCCCTTGCCACCACCGAAACGCATCCCGCCGCCACCGCCGGTATCATCACCACGGGCATCGACGACGTTGTCACTGCGTCGGCCTTTTTTCCATAGCATGCGGGAATCCTCTTTCTGATCGTGGTGATGAGTGTTGCTGGTGTGTGAGTGTGGCGCCAGTCCAGTCGTCCGTCTATTCGTACGCCCGCAGCGAAGCCGACGGGTAAGAACCTGTCGTGTTCGGCGAATTCCATTCAACACCGTTTTTTTGTGAACCGTTCAAGCTGTTCCAGATTTTGCTTTGTGTCGCGCGTATTCTAGAATCCACGACATTTCATTGGGATCTCACCATGGCCGGCAGTCAAATCGAACGGGTTTTCAGCGTGCTGGAAAACCTCACCAGTGACCCGCGTGGTTTAGCGCTGCAAACGCTCGCCGAGCAGATCGACATCCCGAAAAGTGCGACTCACCGTTTGCTCGCCGAACTGGTCCGCTTGGGGTACGTGCGGCAAAACCCGGAAACCTTGCGTTATCACTTGTCGACGAAACTGGTGGCGATGAGTTTTCGTTACCTGTCGAGCAGTGGCGCGGACATCGTGCAACCGGTGCTTGATCGTCTGGCTCAGGAAACCGGCGAACTGGTGCGACTGGGCGTCATCGACGGCGAGCGGCAGACGTGGATTGCCAAAGCTCAGGGGGCGCGCACCGGCTTGCGCTACGACCCGGACATGGGCCGCGATGCTCCGCTGTTCTACACCGCTTCGGGCCATGCCTGGCTGGCGTGCATGACGGATGCCGAGGCGCTGTCGCGGGTTGAGCGGCAAGCGGCTGAGGTGCCGGTGGATATCGGGCCGAATGCACCGCGCTCCAATATCGAACTGCTTGAACGCCTGCGATTGGCGCGCGAGCAGGGCTATGCCTGCGTCGAGGAAAGTTCGGCCGTAGGGACGTCGGCGATTGCGGCGGTGGTGCGCCATCCCGCGGATGGGCGAGTGATCGGTGTGCTGAGCATCGCCGGGCCGAGTGCGCGGATGCCGGGCGCCAGGTTGCACGAACTGGCACCGTTGCTGTTGCGGTTTACCGAAGAGCTGTCTGCAGCGAGTCTGGCTTCGGAGCTGTTCGTCTAACCTGAAATTCTGTGAGCGTTGCCCGTTTATGAAAGTGTGCGTTGTTCGCACACTTTTACGGATGATGGTTGTCTGAAAGTGGAATCGGGTTCTAGATTGTTGCTCGAGGCTCTTCTCTCAGTTTGTTCCTCTCTTAGAGATATTCAATGACCGTCAGCACCCCGCTATCCGGAGTCAACCAACCCTTCAAAGGGATCTTGCTGATTGTCGTGGCAACCTTCCTGTTCTCCAGTCACGACGCGCTGTCGAAATATCTCTCGGGTTTCTATCCGATCGTGATGGTGGTGTGGGCCCGGTACGTGGTGCACACCTTACTCATGGCGGGGATTTTTTTACCGCAGTCCGGGCTGCGCGTCCTACGCACGAAAAAGCCTTTATGGCAGTTGGCTCGCGCACTTTGCCTGCTCGGCACCAGCCTGTTCTTCACCACGGCGCTGCTGTATATCCCGCTGGCAGAAGCCACGGCGGTGAACTTCCTGGCGCCGGTATTGGTGACGGCGTTGTCGGTGCCGCTATTGAAGGAGCGGGTCACCCGCGGCCAGTGGATTGCGGTCATTTGCGGCTTTATCGGCGTGCTGATCATCGTTCATCCGGGGGGTGAACTCTTCACGCCCGCCGTGTTGTTGCCGTTCTGTTCGGCGCTGTTTTTCTGCTTCTATCAATTGCTGACTCGCAAGCTCGCCGAGATAGACAGCCCGACCACCAGCAACTTTTTCGCCGGGCTGTGCAATACGCTGGTGATGAGTGCGCTGGTGCCGTTCTTCTGGCAGGTGCCGACGTTGACTCACGCCGCACTGATGCTGGCGTTGGGCAGTTGCGGGATGACGGCGCACTTGTTTCTGACGCAGGCATTCCGCCATGCCGCACCGGCACTGTTGGCACCGTTCGGTTATTGCCAGATCGTGTTTGCGGGGCTGCTGGGCTGGGTGGTCTTCAATCACACACCGAGTCTGTTGACCGTGATCGGTATTGCGGTGATCTGTTGCAGCGGTCTGGCGGCAGCGTGGCAACAAAGCCGTCGATAAGAACGTGTGGGAGCGGGTTTGCTCACGAAAGCGGCGTGTCAGTCATATTTGCTTCGACTGTCAGTCCGCATTCGCGAGCAAACCCGCTCCCACAAAGGGCCGATGAGGTGGCCGGGTTACTCGGTGACGTCAGGAATCTTGCGCGGTGCCATGAAGTACATCCAGATCAGCGCGATGAAGTACATCGCCGGAATCAGGGTGAACAACACGGTGTAGTTGTTGTGGGTGACGGTCAGGATATGGCCGACGATCTGGGTCATGAACATCCCGCCGATCGCCGCGCACATGCCGCCAAAACCGAAGACGGTGCTCATCATGTGCTTGGGGGTGTAGTCCATCACCAGGCTCCAGATATTCGCGGTCCAGGCCTGATGCGCGCCGATGGCCAGGGAAATCGCTGCCACCGCCACCCACAGACTGCTCGAACCGGCCGCCATGATCACGCCGATGATGCAGCAGGCGAACAGGAACATCGACAGCAGCCGCGCCTTTATCGGGTTCATGCCGCGACCGATCAGGAATGAAGACAGGATGCCGCCGCCGACACTGCCGAAGTCGGCAGTGAGGTAGATGATGATCAGCGGGATGCCCATCTGGGTCACGTTGATGCCCAGGTTGTATTGCTGATTGAGAAACGGCGGCAGCCAGTACAGGTAAAACCAGAACACCGGAGCGGTCAGCGAGTAGGCGAGGGCGAAGGCCCAGGTGCCGCGCATCCGCAGGATTTTCGAGAACGGCACGCGAGCCTGTTCCGGCTCGACTTCCTGCTGGATGTAATCGAGTTCCGATTGTTTGACGCTCGGATGATCTTCCGGGTTGAAGTATTTCAGACCCCAGAACAGCAGCCAGATCCCGCCCAGTGCCGACATGCACAGAAACGCCGCCTGCCAGCCCCATACATGGAGAACCAGCGGCAGAAGCATCGGCGTGAACATCGCGCCGACGTTGGTGCCCGCGTTGAAGATGCCTGTGGCGACTGCGCGTTCACCGGCCGGGAACCACAGGCGTGTGGTTTTCACGCAGGCCGGATAGTTGGCCGCTTCCGTCAGGCCGAGGATGAAACGGCAGACCATAAAGCCGACCGCCGACGTTGCCAGACCGTGGGCGCCGGTGGCCAGGCTCCAGAGCAGCACCGCGCAAAAGAACACGCGCTTGACGCCGACCCGGTCGATCAAGCGGCCTTGCAGAACGAAGCCGATCGCGTAACCGACCTGAAACCAGAAGTTGATGTTGGCGTAATCCATCGCCGTCCAGCTCATTTCCTTGGCGAGGATGGGTTGCATGACACCGAGCGCGGCGCGGTCGATGTAGTTGAGGGTTGTGGCGAAAAATACCAGCGCCAGCATGCCCCAACGGGTCTTGCCGACGGCCATGGCGCCGCGGATCTTGTCGCCGATGCCACCCGTGGCAGTGCTCATGGCTGGCGCCATGCGGGAAGTCTGTGAAGGAATCATGTGTTCCACCCGTTTTTGGAGTTGTTATTTGGTGTTCTTTTTTCTTGAACGCTGCAACCGGTGCGTCGCGACCGGACTCAATGTGCTGTGGATGTTGGGCAGTGGACGAAAACTCGTCAATTCGTCAAACCGGCATTGTGTTCGATAATCGCACGCAAAACTAACTGGGTAGTACACTTTAAATTGCTGCGAGAAGTGATGCAGCCAATAATTTCCCCACGACAAAAAACGAACAACGCGGCGCAGTCCGGGAGTTGAAACATGCAGCGTTCCATTGCCACCGTTTCCTTGAGCGGCACCCTGCCGGAAAAACTCGAAGCCATCGCCGCCGCCGGTTTCGACGGGGTGGAGATTTTTGAAAACGATCTGTTGTACTACGACGGCAGCCCCCGGGACATTAAACAGATGTGCGCCGATCTCGGGATCGCCATCACCCTGTTCCAGCCGTTCCGCGATTTCGAAGGCTGCCGCCGTGACCGTCTGGCGCGCAACCTGGAGCGGGCCGAGCGCAAGTTCGATCTGATGCAGGAACTGGGCACCGATCTGGTGCTGGTCTGCAGCAACGCCTCGCCTGACAGCGTTGGCGATCAGCAGATTCTCGTCGATGACCTGCGCTTGCTGGCCGAACAGGCCGGTGCTCGTGGGCTGCGCATTGGTTATGAAGCGCTCGCGTGGGGGCGCCACGTCAATACCTGGCAACAGGTCTGGGACATCGTGCGTCAGGCCGATCACCCCAGCCTCGGCGTGTTGCTCGACAGCTTTCATACCTTGTCGTTGAAGGGCGATCCGCGCGCTATCGCTGACATTCCCGCAGACAAGATTTTCTTCGTGCAAATGGCCGACGCGCCGATTCTGTCGATGGATGTCCTGGAGTGGAGTCGGCATTTTCGCTGCTTCCCCGGCCAGGGTGAATTCGATCTGCCGGGGTTCCTCGCACCGATCATCCAGAGCGGCTACACCGGGCCGCTGTCGCTGGAAATCTTCAATGACGGTTTCCGCGCCGCACCGCCGCGGGCCAATGCCGCCGACGGTTTACGCTCGCTGCTGTACCTGGAAGAGAAAACCCGTCAGCGCCTTGAACAAGAAACAGCGCCCGTGGTCAATCGCGAAATCCTCTTCGAAACCCCCAAGGCCCGCGAGTACAACGGCATCGAGTTTCTCGAATTCGCCGTTGATGAAAGCCTCGGCGCCAAGCTTGCGCACTGGCTGGAGCGGCTGGGTTTCGTCAAGGCTGGCCAGCATCGCTCCAAGAGCGTCAGCCTGCTGCGTCAGGGTGATATCAACCTGATCCTCAACTGCGAACCCTATTCGTTTGCCCACAGTTTTTTTGAGGCTCACGGCCCATCGCTGTGCGCCACCGCTTTGCGAGTCAAGGACAGCACCCGTGCGCTGGCGCGTGCCGTGGCTTACAAGGGCCAGCCATATCGCGGGTTGGTCGGCCCGAACGAATTGGAGCTGGCGGCGGTGCGCGCACCGGACGGCAGCCTGATTTATCTGGTGGATGAAGAGGCGGATGTCTACGGCACCGACTTCAATCTGCTGCCAGGTGCATCGGCCCGTGGCGGTCTCAAGCGCATCGATCACATGGCCATGGCGCTGCCGGCTGACAGCCTCGACAGTTGGGTGCTGTTTTACAAAAGCTTGCTGGATTTCGAGGCCGACGATGAAGTCGTGCTGCCCGACCCTTACGGTCTGGTGAAGAGCCGTGCGTTGCGCAGTCGCGACAGTTCCATCCGCTTGCCGCTGAACATTTCCGAGAACCGCAACACCGCGATCTCCCATGCGTTGTCGAGTTATCGCGGCTCTGGCGTGCATCACATCGCCTTCGATTGTGACGACATCTTCGCCGAAGTCAGTCGTGCCAAAGAATCCGGCGTACCGCTGCTGGATATTCCCCTGAACTACTACGACGATCTCGCCGCACGCTTTGATTTCGACGACCAATTCCTCAGCGAACTGGCGTATTACAACGTCCTCTATGACCGCGACCCGCAGGGTGGTGAGTTGTTTCACGTCTATACAGAGCCGTTTGAAGGGCGATTTTTCTTCGAGATCATCCAGCGTAAAAACGGTTATGCCGGTTACGGCGCGGCGAACGTCGCGGTGCGTCTGGCGGCGATGGCCAAATCTCGCAGTGGCGCTGTGCGCCAGGTGAAGTTGTAGGAAATTCGTAAACGCGGGATTAAACACATGCCGCGCGGCTTCCTTCACTGTGCCGCGCGGCCCATAATCGCCAGCCTGTGCAGTGATGGCCGTGAGCCCGCAATGACAATGACTTCAGAACTCCCCGCCGCTCCCGTTGCGGAGCCGCGCAAGAGTCGCAAGAACAATCCGGAAAAAACCCGCGAGAACATCCTGCAAGAGGCGATCGTCGAGTTCGTCCAGCAAGGACTGTCCGGTGCTCGCGTCGACGCGATCGCCGAGCGCATCCACACCTCCAAACGCATGATCTATTACTACTTCGGCAGTAAGGAGCAGTTGTACGTCGAGGTCCTGGAAAAACTCTACGGCGATATCCGCAACACGGAAAACCGTCTGCATCTGGACGAGTTGTCGCCGATTGTGGCGATTCGGCGTCTGGTGGAGTTCACGTTCGATCACCACGATCACAATGTCGATTTCGTGCGCATTGTCAGTATCGAGAACATCCACAACGCCGAATACGTGAAGCGTTCCGATGCGATCAAGGCAATGAACAACACCATCCTCGATTCACTGGGCGAGATCCTGCGTCGGGGTGTTGAACAAGGTGTGTTCCGTACCGGGCTCAATGCGCTGGACGTGCACCTGCTGATCAGTTCGTTCTGCTTCTATCGCGTGTCGAACCGCCATACGTTCGGTGAGATTTTTCAGATCGATCTGCCGGACGAAAGCATCAAGCAGCGTCATCGCGAGATGATCTGTGAGTCGGTGTTGCGTTACTTGCAGGCCTGACGCATTCCCCTTGTGGGAGCGAGCAAGCCCGCTCCCACAGGAGGATCGAGTTCAACCCTTCATGCTTTGAAAATGCGCCAGCATTCGCTGCGCATCCGGCACTACACCGCTGAACAGCTCAAACGCCTTCACGGCCTGAAACACCGCCATGTTGCCGCCATCCAGCGTGCGGCAACCCAAGGCGCGGGCGTTGCGCAGCAGTTCGGTTTCCAGCGGGAAATACACAATTTCCGCTACCCACAATTCCTTGCGCAGCAACTCCACCGGTACGGGCATGCCCGGCAGTTTGGCCATGCCCATCGGCGTGGTATTCACCAGGCCGTCCGCCAGACTCAGTGTGCTCGGCAGATCACGCCCGGCCATGGCGCGAGCGAAACCGAAATGCTGATTGAGATTGTTGGCCAGACTTTCGGCGCGCTCGCCGTCGACATCAAAAATGCTCAGTTGCTGTACGCCTTCGCTCAGCAACGCGTGGGCCACTGCCGCGCCTGCGCCACCGGCGCCCATCTGGACGACACGTTCACGGGGCGCATCCTTCAGGCCTCGGCGAAAACCCTCCGCGAAACCCAGGCAATCGGTGTTGTGACCAACGCGTTTGCCGTCCTTCAACACCACGGTATTCACCGCGCCGATGCCACGGGCCTCTGGAGACAATTCGTCGAGCAGCGGGATGATCGCCTGCTTGCACGGGAACGTGATGTTCAAACCGGTGTAATTCATGCGCTCGGCGGCCAACAGCAGGTCGGATAGGGCGGTGCAGTCCACATGCAGTTGATCAAGATCGATGAGTCGATAGAGATAACGCATGCCCTGCGCATCGCCTTCGTGTTCATGCAAGGCCGGGGTGCGAGAGGCCTGAATGCCGGCGCCGATCAGCCCGGCGAGTATCGCGTTGTGGCGGGACATCGGATTCACCCCTTCAATCGCTGGCTGAAATGTTCCAGGGCCAGGCGATAGCCATGGCTGCCGAAACCACACATCACTGCCGTGGCGATGGCCGAGACGAACGAATGATGACGAAACGGTTCGCGCGCATGGACATTGGACAGATGCACTTCGATGACCGGCAATTGGCTGGCAACCAGCGCATCGCGAATCGCCACCGAGGTGTGCGTCCACGCCGCCGGGTTGATCACGATCCCGGCGCAACGGCCACGGGCCGCGTGAATCCAGTCGAGCAGTTCGCCTTCGTGATTGGTCTGGCGAAACTCCACGGCCAGGCCGAACTCCTCGGCGGCACGTCCACACAACGCAGCAATATCAGCCAGGGTTTCGTGGCCGTAAGTCGCCGGTTCACGGGTGCCGAGCAAGTTCAGGTTCGGGCCGTTAAGCACCAGAACGATAGGAGGCATGAGGGGAAACTCCACTTATTGTTTTTGGCTTTGGCTGAGGGGGGGCAGCCAGTGGAGATAAAATGTACTAGATGGTTACTTGGGTCAATTGCACAGCTTTGCCGTGGGTTTTTTTTGTTCGGTGATCGCACAGTCAACACTTATCCACAAAAAAGCCGTCATCACGACGGCTTTCTCGTATCCGGTATCGGCATCAACGGCGGGTCAGCAACACACCCGATTCCATGTGATGCGTCCACGGGAACTGGTCGAACAACGCGCAGCGCGTGATGCGGTGCGTGTCGTGCAACTGGGCGATGTTGGCCGCCAGGGTCTGCGGGTTGCAGGAGATGTACAGGATGTTGTCGAAGCGCCGGGTCAACTCGCAGGTGTCCGGGTCCATGCCCGCGCGTGGCGGGTCGACGAATACGCTACCGAACTCGTAGCTCTTCAGGTCGATGCCCTGCAAGCGACGAAACGGACGCACTTCGTTGAGCGCTTCGGTCAGCTCTTCGGCGGACAGACGCACCAGGGTGACGTTATCCACAGCGTTTTCGCTGAGGTTGCTCAGTGCGGCGTTGACCGACGTCTTGCTGATTTCGGTGGCCAGCACTTTGCGCACGCGGGTGGCGAGCGGCAGGGTGAAGTTGCCATTGCCGCAATACAGCTCCAGCAGGTCGTCAGTGCGATCGCCCAGTGCTTCGTAAGCCCAGTTCAACATCTTCTGGTTCACGGTGCCGTTAGGCTGGGTGAACGCGCCCTCTGGCTGGCGGTAGCTGAAAGTGCGGCCGCCGACTTCGAGTTTTTCTACCACGTAGTCGTGGCCGATCACTTCGCGTTTGCCCTTGGAGCGACCGATGATGCTGACCCCCAGGTCTGCCGACAGCTTGGTGGCCGCCGCCTGCCAGTGCTCGTCCAGCGGACGGTGATAGCACAGGGTGATCATTGCGTCGCCGGCCAGCGTGGTCAGGAACTCCACTTGAAAAAGCTTGTGACTGAGCGCCGAACTCGCCTGCCACGCGGCCTTGAGCTGCGGCATCAACTGATTGATGCGCAGGCTGGCAATCGGGAACGCTTCGATCAGGATCGGCGTGCGTTTGTCGTCCTGGGAGAACATCGCGTAGTGACGCTCGCCGGCCTCGCGCCACAGGCGGAATTCGGCGCGCAGACGGAAGTTCTGCAGCGGTGAGTCGAACACTGTCGGCTGGGGGGCATCAAACGGTGCCAGCAGGTCACGCAGGCGCGTCACCTTGTCTTCGAGCTGAGCGGCGTAGGCTTGGGAATCGAAAGTCATGCGTTGAACCAACCCAACTTGATCACGAACAGAATCGACAAAATCACCAGCGCCGGGTTCAGTTCACGGGCGCGACCGGACAACAACTTGATCGCGGTCCAGGCGATGAAACCGAACGCGATACCGTTGGCGATCGAGTAAGTGAACGGCATGGCCAGCGCGGTCACCACGACCGGGGCGGCAACGGTGATGTCTTCCCAGTCTATTTCCGCCAGACCGGAAGTCATCAGCACGGCGACGAACAGCAGCGCGGGTGCGGTGGCGAATGCCGGAATGCTGGACGCCAATGGCGAGAAGAACAGCGCCAGCAGGAACAGGATCGCGACGACGACGGCAGTCAGACCGGTGCGGCCGCCCGCACTCACGCCAGCCGCGGATTCGATGTAGCTGGTGGTGGTCGAGGTGCCCAGCAGCGAACCGGCCATGGCGGCGGTGCTGTCAGCGATCAGCGCACGGCCCATTTTCGGCATGTGGCCGTCCTTGCCCATCAGGCCGGCGCGCTTGGCAACGCCGATCAGGGTGCCGGAGTTGTCGAACAGGTCGACGAACAGGAAAGCAAAAATCACGCTGACCAGACCGATGTCCAGTGCGCCTTTGATGTCCAGTTGCAGGAAGGTCGGGGCCAGCGAAGGTGGCATCGAAATCACACCGCCGAACGGGGTGAAGCCCAGGGCGATCGAGACAACGGTGACCGCCAGAATGCCGATCAGCACCGCGCCGCGTACTTTGAGTGCTTCGAGGGCGACGATCAGGGCGAAACCGAGGGTGGCGAGAATCGGCGCCGGGGCTTTCAGGTCACCGAGGCCGACCATGGTCGCCGGGTTGCTGACCACGATGCCGGCGTTGTGCAGGGCGATCAGCGCCAGGAACAGGCCGATACCGGCGGCAATCGCCGAGCGCAGCGGCAGCGGGATGCTGTTGATGATCCATTCACGGATGCGGAAGATCGACAGCAGGAAGAACAGCACGGCCGAAATGAACACCGCGCCCAGTGCCACTTGCCAGGTATGGCCCATGTGCAGCACGACGGTGTAGGTGAAGAAGGCGTTCAGACCCATGCCCGGAGCGAGGGCAATCGGATAGTTGGCGATCAGGCCCATGACCGTCGAACCGATCGCGGCGGCCAGACAGGTGGCGACGAACACCGCGCCCTTGTCCATGCCGGTCTCGCCGAGGATGCTCGGATTGACGAACAGAATGTAGGCCATGGCCAGGAACGTCGTGATACCCGCAAGAATCTCGGTTCGCACGTTGGTGTTGTGTGCCTTGAGTTGAAACAGCCTTTCCAGCATGTCTGCTCCCCGTGGCGCGCATGGCGCCGTGAATGTATCGACCTCAACAGCAAAGCACAGACCGTCGCAAGCGCCTGGAAAATTGTGATGGGCCGGAAAAAGCCGCGCATCATACCAGCAGCGTGGGCAATATGGCGGTTGTTGGTGTCGATCGTCGGCGAAGTTTTGCCGTGAGAGCAAGTGCGCCATACTGCGCGCTGATTTTTGGGGACGGGGAACGCATGAGCATGGGCTGGGTAAAGGCTTTCGGAGTAATTGCAGGGCTGATGGTCGGGACATCGGCTGTGTGGGCGGCATCGGCACCGCCCTTGAGTGAAGTGAAAGTCATCAAGGTGCAATCGCCTGCCTGCGGTCTGGAGGACATCGCTGATGGCCAGACGCAAACTCAATGCAATCACAGCGGACCGAGCATCAAGGTCTACGTGCTGGAAGTCGGGTATGGTCAGAGTCAGCCGCATGCCACGTTGGACGGCTTCGAAGTGGACGGCACCCGGGCTCCGGTATGTGCCTTTGGTAACGGCAATCTGACCGAGTGCACGCCCGGCAGCAATACCGTCGGCTCCCTCTATACCTTTGATCTGAAAGGTAAGCAGGAGGGCACCTTCCTCTTCAGTAACACCTCGATCAATGCCCCACGCAACACGATGTCGACGCAGCTTTACATCAAGTAATGGCAGCCGCTGCGCGATCTGGAGGAAGCTGACTACGCTTTGAAGATCACCCAGCGGAAATCGCCCATGACCTTTAGAGCCCTGATTACCCTCGCCGAGGGGATCGATGACCTGCAAAGCGTGACCCTGATCGACGTGCTGCGCCGCGCCGGCATCGAAGTGATGGCAGCCAGCATCGAAGGACGGCGCATGCTGACCTGCGCGCGCGGTACCCGCCTGACGGCTGACGGCATGCTGGTCGATGTGCTGGCGCAGACTTTCGATCTGATTGTCCTGCCGGGCGGCGACGTCGGTTCACAACACCTTTCGGCACATCAGCCGCTGCAGCAACTGCTCAAGGATCAGGCCAGCGCCGGGCGCCTGTTCGCCGCTATCGCCGAAGGCCCGGCAGTCGCCTTGCAAGCCTTCGGCGTTTTGCGTCAGCGACGCATGACTTGCCTGCCGGGCGTCAGTCATCAATTGTCGGGCTGCACGTTTGTGGATCAACCCGTGGTAGTTGATGGCAACTGCATCACCGCCCAGGGTTCTGGTGCTGCGCTGGAGTTTGCGTTGGTGCTGGTCGAACAACTTGGCGGCAAGGCTCTGCGGGGGAAAGTGGAGGGGGCGTTGCAGGTTTGACGAGCGCTAAACCTTCGCCTCTTCCACCAACTCCGTCATCCGGTCCCGTTTGGCCAGGGTCGGGAACAGTTTGATCCACGTTCCGGTCACCACCAGCGTGCCGATCCCGCCCATCACCACCGCCGGCACAGTACCGAACCAGTGCGCGGTGATGCCGGATTCGAACTCGCCCAACTGGTTCGAGGCGCCGATGAACAGTCCGTTGACCGCACTGACCCGGCCGCGCATTTCGTCCGGTGTTTCCAGTTGCACGAAGGACGCGCGGATCACCATGCTGATCATGTCCGCCGCGCCGAGCACCACCAACACCGCCAGCGAGAACCAGAACGAGGTCGACAGGCCGAAGGCAATGGTCGCGACGCCGAAGACCCCGACGGCGGTGAACATCACCCGGCCGACGTTGCGCTCTACGGCAAACCGCGCCAGGAACAGTGACATCAACAAGGCGCCCACGGCGGGCGCCGAACGCAGCAAACCCAGGCCCCACGGACCGGTCAGCAAGATGTCCTTGGCAAATACCGGCAGCAGCGCCGTGGCGCCACCGAGCAACACTGCAAACAGGTCAAGCGATATCGCCCCGAGGATGTCGGGACGGCTGCGAATGAAATGAATCCCCGCGAGCAGCGAATCCAGCGTGGCTTTGCCTTTGTTCAAGGGCGTTTGTCGTGCAGGCAGGTTGAGCATCAGCGAGCAGGCAATGACATAGAGAATCACCGTCGGGCCATACACCCAGACGCTGCCGAACGCATAGAGCAAGCCGCCAAGGGCAGGGGCGACGATGGTTGCGGATTGTTGCGCCGATTGCGCCGCCGCCACTGCACGCGGGAACAGCGCACCGGGCACGATGCTCGGCAGCAGTGCCTGGGTGGTTGGCATCTCGAACGAGCGTGCGGCACCGAGCAGAAAAGCGAGGATAAAGATCATTTCCCGGGTGACGTGATCGGTGGCGCTGCCAATTGCCAGCGCCAGCGCAATCAACGCTTGCAGCGACTGACAGATCGCTGCGACCTTGCGCCGGTCATAGCGGTCGGCGACGTGTCCGGTGTGCAACATGAACAACACACGCGGGGCGAACTCGACCAGGCCAACCAGACCCAGATCAAGCACGTTGCCGGTCAATTGATAGAGGTTCCAGCCAATGGCCACGGTGAGCATCTGAAAACCGCTGGCGGTAAAGATCCGGGCCAGCCAGAACGCAAGAAAAGGGCGGTGGTGACGTAACAGCAGGGGCTCTTGGCTGGGCATCTGAAGGCAGGTCTGGCTGGTGGGGAATCGCGAGATTATCACCAGTCTGTAACAGGAAGTTGCCAGGGTGGAAAATTTAGTTAGCCAGACATCGACTTTCTTTCAGGGCACAGATCAAAGCATCGCTGGGGCGCCAAGGTGATGAGGCAACTTGTCACGCGGCAAACAACCACGCCGTTCATCACTCAAAATGGGACTACTCTTTCAACGTTGCATGATCCAGATCAAAACCCTGACCGGAATTGATCCAGTGGCCCGTTGGCCAGACTCCCTGCGTTGCGATGGTTGTTAAAAAAGAACGAATCAGAATTCGCCGCACTCCATATCCGTGGGGGCAGTAGGCGTTGGGGCCACAAGCCCCACAGCCGGTATTACCTGACAGAGGAAGACTTATGTTCGGTTTAGAGGCACTCGATCTCGCCCGAATTCAGTTCGCGTTCACCGTCTCGTTCCACATCCTGTTCCCGGCCATCACCATTGGGCTGGCGAGTTACCTGGCGGTACTCGAAGGCCTGTGGCTCAAAACCCATAACGACACCTACCGTGACCTTTACCATTTCTGGTCGAAGATCTTTGCCGTCAACTTCGGCATGGGTGTGGTCTCCGGGTTGGTCATGGCTTATCAATTCGGTACCAACTGGAGTCGCTTCTCTGATTTCGCTGGCGCCGTCACCGGGCCGCTGCTGACGTACGAGGTGCTCACGGCGTTCTTCCTTGAGGCCGGTTTCCTCGGGGTGATGCTGTTCGGCTGGAACAAGGTCGGACGTGGCCTGCATTTTTTCTCCACGGTGATGGTGGCCATCGGCACGCTGATTTCAACGTTCTGGATTCTCGCTTCCAATAGCTGGATGCAAACCCCGCAGGGCTTCGAAATCGTCAACGGTCAGGTGATCCCGACCGACTGGTTTGCGATTGTCTTCAACCCCTCGTTCCCGTATCGCCTTATGCACATGGCCACGGCGGCGTTCGTCGCGACCGCTTTTTTTGTCGGCTCCTCGGCGGCCTGGCATTTGCTGCGCGGCAAGGACAATCCGGCCATCCGCACCATGCTGTCGATGGCGATGTGGATGGCGTTGATCGTTGCGCCGATTCAAGCCGTCATCGGTGACTTCCATGGCCTCAACACGCTGGAACATCAGCCGGCGAAAATCGCTGCGATTGAAGGTCACTGGGAAAACAAAGGTGACGAAGCCACACCGCTGATTCTGTTCGGCTGGCCCGACATGAAAGAAGAGAAAACCAAATTCGCCGTTGAGATCCCGTACCTCGGCAGCCTGATCCTGACCCACTCGCTGGACAAGCAGGTGCCGGCGCTCAAGGAGTTCCCGCCGGAAGACCGGCCTAACTCGACCATTGTCTTCTGGTCGTTCCGGGTCATGGTCGGCCTCGGCTTCCTGATGATCTTCACCGGTTTGTGGAGCCTGTGGCTGCGCAAACGCGACACGCTGTATACCTCGCGGCCATTCCTGTACCTGGCGTTGTGGATGGGGCCGTCCGGCCTGATCGCGATCCTCGCGGGCTGGTTCACTACGGAAATCGGTCGTCAACCGTGGGTGGTTTACGGGTTGATGCGCACGACGGATGCGTCCTCCAACCACAGCTTCATGCAGATGAGCATCACGCTGATCATGTTTGTGGTGGTGTATTTCGCGCTGTTCGGTACAGGTCTGGGCTACATGATGCGTCTGGTGCGCAAGGGGCCGATAACCGACGAAGGCAAGGAAACCAACGACGGTGGTCCTGGCCAGAAACGTACGCCGGCCAGGCCGCTGTCGGCGGCTGACGACGATGGCGCCGAGGCTGACCACAGCCCCACCCTGAGCAAGGAGATTTGAATCATGGGTATTGATCTTCCGCTGATCTGGGCCGTGATCATCATCTTCGGCATCATGATGTACGTGGTCATGGACGGCTTCGACCTGGGGATCGGGATTCTCTTCCCGTTCATCCCGGGCAAGACCGACCGTGACGTAATGATGAACACCGTCGCCCCGGTGTGGGACGGTAACGAAACCTGGCTGGTGCTGGGCGGTGCTGCGTTGTTCGGCGCGTTCCCGCTGGCCTATTCGGTGGTGCTGTCGGCGTTGTACCTGCCGCTGATTTTCATGCTGATCGGTCTGATCTTCCGTGGCGTCGCGTTCGAGTTTCGCTTCAAGGCCAAGGACGATAAACGTCATCTCTGGGACAAGGCGTTCATCGGTGGTTCGGTGGCGGCGACGTTCTTCCAGGGCGTGGCGCTCGGTGCGTTCATCGATGGTCTGCCCGTGGTCAATCGGCAGTTCGCCGGTGGCTCACTGGACTGGCTGACGCCGTTCACGCTGTTCTGCGGTGCCGCGTTGGTGGTGGCTTATGCCTTGCTCGGCTGCACCTGGCTGATCATGAAGACCGAAGGCAAGCTGCAAGAGCAGATGCACAACCTGGCGCGGCCGCTGGCCTTCGTGCTGTTGGCGGTGATCGGTATTGTCAGCCTCTGGACACCGCTGGCCCACCCGGAAATCGCAACACGCTGGTTCAGCATGCCGAACCTGTTCTGGTTCATGCCGGTGCCGATTCTGGTGTTGATCACGTTGTACGGCTTGATCCGCGCCGTGGCTCGCAACGCCAACTACATGCCGTTCCTGCTGACCCTGGTGCTGATCTTCCTGGGCTACAGCGGTCTGGGCATCAGCCTGTGGCCGAACATCGTGCCGCCGTCGATCTCGATCTGGGACGCCGCCGCGCCGCCGCAAAGTCAGGGGTTCATGCTGGTGGGTACGTTGTTCATCATCCCGTTCATCCTGGGTTACACCTTCTGGAGCTACTACGTGTTCCGCGGCAAGGTGACTCATGAGGACGGTTATCACTAGTCGTGACCACGAAGGCGTCGCCAGCGGCGCCATCGCCCCCAACCGGAGGATGAAGCAATGCCCGGCAAACATTCCCTGCACGACATTGAAGAGGCTGAAAAAAAACCGCTATGGCAGCGGCTCGGCTGGTTGGCCATGATCTGGGTGGGCAGTGTCGGTGCGCTGTTTATCGTTGCCAGCCTGATGCGCATGTTCATGAACGCCGCAGGCCTGACCACTCACTGAATCACTTCGTCCCGGCGCCTTCGGGTACGGATTTGAACCCTCCTGATGGAGGGTTTTTTTTGTCTTGCGGATTACTTGCGGGCCTTGAGGATCACGAACTTCGGCGTTGCCGCCACCTGCTCGACACCCCGGAAAAGTCGCGCCAGTTTGCTGTGGTAACCCAAGTGACGGTTGCCGACGATGTACAGCGCACCACCGACCACCAGCGCTTCGCGAGCCTGCTGAAACATGCGCCAGGCAAGGAAGTCGCCCACCACTTGCTGCTGATGGAACGGCGGATTGCACAGGATTACATCCAGCGATTGCGCTTCCTGCCCGGCCAGACCATCGCCGGCCCGCACGATCACGTCGCGATCTCCCAACGCGGCGCGCCAGTTCTCGGTGGCCGATTGCACCGCCATGAACGACTCGTCGACCAGCGTGTACTGCGCGTCGGGGTTTTGCAAAGCACTGGCTATCGCCAAAACACCGTTGCCGCAGCCGAGATCGGCAACCCGTGCGCTACCCAGACTCTTGGGCAAATGCGGCAAAAAGGCGCGGGTGCCGATGTCCAGGCCTTCACGGCAGAACACGTTGGCGTGGTTGAGCAATTCGATAGACGGTGTGTCGAGACGATAACGCGATGGGTAGGGCGACACCGCCGGTGTCTTTGCTTCTGGTGTGGCGATGAGCAATCGGGCTTTTTTCACTGCCAGTGAAGCTTGCACCGGGCCGATGTAACGTTCCAGCAGATCACCGGCAGCGCGTGGCAGATGTTTGACCATCGCCGCAGCGATCACTTGCGCGCCGGGAGCCAGTTGCCCATGCAGGCGAATGAGTTGTTCTTCGAGCAAGGCGAGGGTTTTGGGGACGCGGATCAGCACGCGGTCGAAGGGCCCGACCACAGGCTCGCTGGCCGGAATACCGCAGATCGCATCGAACGCTTGGCCGTTGCGCAGCAGGTTTTTTTCCAGACCTTGAAAACCCAGAAACGAATCACCGCTGCTGGTCACTTGCACCTTGCCCAGCAGGCTGGCGGCCAGTGCGCCGAAGCTGTCGTTGAGCACCAAGACTCGGGTGTCGGCCGTCGGTTGCTGTGCGGCCAGATGGTTGAGCAAGTATTCGTCGGCCGCATCGAAAGCCTGCAGTGGTTCGTTCTGCTGTTCGGGCTGGCGGATCAGGTCGAGTTGGGCGAAGGGCGTATCGAGCAAAGGCATGGGGCGGGGACTCAGGGTGATCAACGGGTATCCCGCAGCCCTGGTGTCATGCGGCGGAACCGATCGAGTGGACTGCAACGCAACAAAGCTTCACGTCATCACTCAGAAAGGCCACAAATGGTACGTTTTTTTCTCCGTAAATACCCGTAAGTTTTAATCCGGATGCAAGGCAACGCTTTAGATGATTCCGGCTCTGGCGGCCGCGATGACGGCGGAAATCTTGTTGCAGACGTTGAGTTTCTCGATCACGTTTTGCACGTGATAGTTCACGGTGCGTTCGCTCAGACTGAGGATTTTCGAGATCTCATAAGCTGTTTTTCCACCGGCGGACAATTGCAGAACCTCCAGTTCTCGTGGCGAAAGGTGCGGTTTGTCGGATTTGGCCGGATTCACGGGCAGGGTGCGGGCGAACAGTTCGCTCAAGTGACTCGCGGCGTAGAAGATATAACCAAAGTGCTCGTACAACTCGAGCGGACTGATCGGGCAGTGCTTGCGTGCAAGGCTGATAATGCTGCACAACCCCGTATCTTCATGATGGAACGCCTGGGACCAGCCATATTGCAGTTTGTGCTCCTTTAACGCCTCCCATAGTCGCGGCGTATCTGCAAAGACTGTTTCATTCCATACAATCGGCATGACGGAGTGATTGCAATGCGCTACTACTGGGTCAATTACGCTGAATTTTTGTTGTTCATATTGCTGGTTCCATTCTTTGGGGTAGTTGTTGATATTAAACGCATCAAGATGCACTTCCTGGTCGGGTGACGTGACCGAAATTGCACAGAAATTGAAGCCAAGATTTTCGGCGAATCTGAGCAGAATCGGATAAGCGGCATCTATCCCTTTAGCGAAAGTCAGTTGCCTTAACTGCGACTCCTTCCAAGTTTCCATTAGGAACTCTCCGTCGGTGTTGCATAGGGGGCGCCGAATGGATCCAAAAACCCGGCACGGGTCGAAGTGTAGGATATTTCCTGCGTGTGGTTTTAAATTATTTCGCTCTTGAAGATGTCGGTGTGTTCAGTAAATGTTCTTAGCGATGAAAGATTTTTAACTCATGTGGTCATTCTGAATTTTAACTAAAGGGTGGGTTTTCCGAATGCCATTACCAATCATCGGTGTTTAGACGGGGGGAATTGCGGGACACTGGTGGCAATCGTTTATCGGAGCGCCCCATGACCGCCAGTGCAGAGAAGTACACGGTTCAGACATTGATCGACGTGCAGCCGTTGACCCCCAGTCTATTCACCTTGCGCACCTGTCGTGATGCAGGCTTTCGCTTCCGTGCGGGGCAGTTTGCCAAGCTTGGCGTAACCAGGGCCGATGGCAGCACCGTGTGGCGCGCTTATTCGATGGTGTCGTCACCCTTCGACGAGTTTCTTGAGTTTTTTTCGATCGTGGTACCGGGCGGTGAATTCACCAGTGAATTAAGTCGGCTGCAGATCGGCGATAGCTTGCTGGTGGATCGGCAGGCATTCGGCTATCTGACCCTTGATCGCTTCGTCGACGGTCGGGACCTGTGGTTGTTATCCACAGGCACGGGGGTGGCACCTTTTCTGTCGATTCTGCAGGACTTCGAGGTCTGGGAAAAATTCGAACGGATCATTCTGGTGTACAGCGTGCGCGAAGTGCGGGAGTTAGCGTATCAGCCGCTTATTGCCGGGCTGGCGCAACGTGAATACCTGAGCGAGCACGCACACAAGTTGCAATTCATCCCGACAGTCACGCGACAAGCGCATCCCGGCGCGCTGAGCGGTCGCATCACTGCGCTGATCGAGAACGGAGAGCTTGAGCGTGTCGCGGGTGTCGAGCTATCTGCAGAACACTCGCGGGTCATGTTGTGTGGCAATCCGCAGATGATCGACGACACTCGTGCACTGTTGAAAAAACGGGGGATGAGCTTAAGTCTCACTCGCCGCCCTGGCCAGGTGGCCGTGGAAAACTACTGGTAAACAAACGGCGCCCGAAGGCGCCGTTGTTTATCGCGTGCAACGTTCAGGGCTGATTGTTCTGGGCCTTGAGCAGATCGCGGATCTCGCCCAGCAATTCTTCTTCTTTGGTTGGCACCGGAGGCAGGGTCGGGGCCACGGCTTCTTCGCGTTTGAGGCGGTTGATGGCTTTGACGCCCATGAAGATCGCGAAGGCGACGATTATGAAGTCGAGCACGGTCTGAATGAATTTGCCGTAAGCCATCACTACCGCAGGGGCGCTGCCCTCGGCGGCTTTCAGCGTAATGGTCAGGTCACTGAAGTCGACACCACCGATCAGCAGGCCGATCGGCGGCATGATCACGTCACCGACAAACGACGAAACGATTTTGCCGAAGGCGGCACCGATGATGATACCGACGGCCATGTCGACCACATTGCCTTTGACCGCGAAGGCCTTGAACTCGCTTAGCACGCCCATAGGTTATTTCCTTGTTACAGATGAGTTTGGTGTACGCAGTGTAAATCAGCAAAACGCGTCCTGCGCGAAACACCTTCTTACAATGCCCGTTTTTATCGACACATCAATCGACGATTAGTTTGCAAAGTGCCACTAATCGCGCGCGAAATACGCCGTAACACCATGAAAAGGAAGAAAAATCTATCAATCATCGAGTTACGAACTTTCTATTTATGTTCGCCGGTTTTGCCCTCTAGCCTCTGTTTGGCGCACCTGGATGCGCCCAAAAAACCAGAGGAACCTGATATGACTTCCACGCTTGGCTTAGGGGCTTTTTCCCATCGCCGCACCCTTGGCGTACTCACCGCCAGCCTTCTGACCTTCTCCGTGCATGCCGCGCCCCTGACCCGGGATAACGGCGCAGCGGTGGGTGACAATCAGAATTCGCAGACTGCCGGTGCCAATGGCCCGGTGCTGCTGCAGGATGTGCAACTGATCCAGAAGCTGCAGCGTTTCGACCGCGAGCGCATTCCCGAGCGTGTGGTACATGCACGCGGCGCTGGCGCCCACGGCACTTTCACGGTCACCAATGACCTCAGTGACCTGAGCAAGGCCAAGGTCTTTACCGCCGGCCAGAGCACGCCGGTTTTCGTGCGTTTTTCCGCCGTGGTGCACGGTATTCACTCCCCGGAAACCCTGCGCGACCCGCGCGGTTTCGCCACCAAGTTCTACACCGCCGATGGCAACTGGGATCTGGTGGGCAACAACTTCCCGACCTTCTTCATTCGCGATGCGATCAAGTTCCCGGACATGGTGCACGCCTTCAAACCTGATCCGCGTACCAACCTTGATGACGACTCTCGCCGGTTCGACTTCTTCTCCCATGTACCGGAAGCCACGCGCACGCTGACCGAGTTGTATTCCAACTCAGGCACGCCAGCCAGTTATCGGGAAATGGACGGCAACGGCGTACATGCTTATAAGTTGATCAATTCAAAAGGTGAAGTGCATTACGTAAAGTTTCACTGGAAGAGTTTGCAAGGCATAAAGAATCTGGCGCCTAAAGAAGTGACGAAAGTTCAAGGTCAGGACTACAGTCATATGACCAATGACTTGGTGACAAACATCAATAAAGGCAATTTTCCGAAGTGGGACTTGTACATTCAGGTTCTGAAACCGCAAGACTTGTCCAAGTTTGATTTCGATCCGCTGGATGCAACCAAGATCTGGCCGGGTATTCCAGAGCGAAAAGTTGGACAAATGGTACTGAACCGTAATCCGGCAAACGTGTTTCAGGAAACCGAACAAGTTGCCATGGCGCCGGCCAATGTTGTGCCGGGTATCGAGCCGTCGGAAGACCGTTTATTGCAAGGCCGAGTATTCTCTTATGCCGACACGCAAATGTATCGCCTGGGTGCCAACGCCCTGCAACTACCGATCAACGCGCCAAAAGTTGCGGTGAATAATGGCAATCAGGACGGTGCGATGAATGGGGGTGCCAGCCACTCCGGCGTGAACTATCAGCCGAGCCGTTTGCAACCGCGCGAAGAGACGCAAAGCGCGCGTTACAGCCCATCGGCGCTATCGGGCAGCACCCAGCAGGCGAAAATTCAGCGTGAGCAGAACTTCAGGCAGGCCGGCGATCTGTATCGCTCGTTCAGCAAAAAGGAACGTCGTGATCTGATCGACAGCTTTGGCGGCTCGCTGGCCACCACTGATGACGAGAGCAAGCACATCATCCTGTCCTTCCTTTATAAGGCTGATCCCGAATACGGCACCGGCGTGACTAAAGTGGCCATGGGCGATCTGAGCCGAGTCAAGGCGCTGGCGGCCAAACTGGTCGACTGATTCAGCGTTGATGCGACGCGGGGTCTGAATCCGGGCCTCGTTTCGCTCAAGGAGAGTGCTTATGCGTATCTGTCTTTTGTGGCTATCGGGTTGTCTGTCGTTCGCCGCGTGGGCGGCCTCCCCTGAACAGGGGCCCGACGCGATCAAGGCTCAACTTCAGGATTACTATTTCGACGCGGCACGACGCGGCGACGTACCGATGCTGGAGACCTTCATCGAGTCCGGTTACTCCCTCGATACCCGCGACAGCAAGGGTTACACCGCGCTGATTCTGGCGGCGTATCACGGTCAGGCGCCGGCGGTTGAAAGGTTGCTCGCCGCCGGGGCCGATGCCTGTGCTCAGGATCAACGCGGTAACACGGCGTTGATGGGGGCGATTTTCAAGGGCGAGTTGCAGATTGCCCGCCGCCTGATGGCGACCGACTGCAGCCCCGACCAGCGTAACAGCGCCGGGCAGACGGCAGCCATGTACGCCGGATTGTTCAAACGCCTTGAGTTGCTCGACGCACTCAAGGCCAAAGGTGCCGACCTGAATGCCGAAGATCCGCTGGGCAACAGCCCCACGCGTCTGGCCGGCGGAGAAATCCGCACCGCCGCGCCGCGCTGATCGGTGATGGCTGCGTTATCATCGCGGTTTTGCCCCGGGGGTTCAGATGGCCAAGGCCAAGCGCATGTACGGCTGCACCGAGTGCGGCGCCACTTTTCCCAAATGGGCCGGCCAGTGCGGTGAGTGTGGTGCCTGGAACACCCTGACTGAAACCATGATCGAAAGCGGCGGGGCCACCGCGCCCACCGGTCGTACCGGTTGGGCCGGGCAGCAGGCGCAGATCAAGACGCTGGCCGAAGTCAGCATTGAAGAGATTCCGCGGTTTTCCACCGCGTCGGGCGAACTCGATCGCGTGCTCGGCGGCGGTCTGGTGGATGGTTCGGTGGTGCTGATTGGCGGCGATCCGGGGATCGGCAAATCGACAATTCTGTTGCAGACCCTGTGTAACCTTGCCAAGAGCATGCCGGCGCTGTACGTCACCGGCGAAGAGTCTCAGCAACAAGTGGCCATGCGCGCGCGCCGTCTCGGCTTGCCCCAGGATCAACTGCGGGTGATGACTGAAACCTGTATCGAAACCATCATCGCCACCGCCCGTCAGGAAAAACCCAAGGTGATGGTGATCGACTCGATCCAGACGATCTTCACCGAACAATTGCAGTCGGCGCCTGGTGGTGTCTCCCAGGTGCGGGAGAGTGCGGCGCTGCTGGTGCGTTATGCCAAGCAAAGCGGCACGGCGATTTTCCTTGTCGGTCATGTCACCAAGGAGGGCGCGCTTGCCGGGCCTCGCGTGCTGGAGCACATGGTCGATACGGTGCTGTATTTCGAAGGCGAGTCCGACGGACGCTTGCGGTTGTTGCGCGCGGTGAAGAACCGTTTTGGCGCGGTCAATGAGTTGGGCGTGTTCGGCATGACCGACAAGGGGTTGAAAGAAGTCTCTAATCCTTCGGCGATTTTTCTGACGCGTGCTCAGGAAGAAGTCCCGGGCAGCGTGGTGATGGCAACGTGGGAAGGCACTCGGCCGATGTTGGTGGAAGTGCAGGCGTTGGTCGATGACAGCCACTTGGCCAACCCGCGCCGGGTAACGTTGGGGCTGGATCAGAACCGGTTGGCGATGTTACTGGCGGTTTTGCATCGGCACGGCGGTATTCCGACTCACGATCAGGACGTGTTTCTCAATGTGGTCGGCGGGGTGAAGGTGCTGGAGACGGCCTCTGACCTGGCATTGATGGCGGCGGTGATGTCGAGCTTGCGTAATCGGCCATTGCCCCATGATCTGCTGGTGTTTGGTGAAGTAGGCTTGTCTGGCGAAGTGCGTCCGGTGCCGAGTGGGCAGGAACGTTTGAAGGAAGCGGCCAAGCATGGCTTCAAACGGGCGATCGTGCCCAAGGGTAATGCGCCGAAGGAGTCACCGCCGGGGCTGCAGATCATTGCCGTGACCCGCCTGGAACAGGCCCTCGACGCGCTCTTCGAATAAACACTCAGCACCTTGGTGGGAGCGGTAGTGGCTTCTAGATTTCGATCAGAGCGCCCAACTCGCGCTCCAGCTCCTGCGGATCGCCCAGGTTGAACTCAATCAAGCGCCGCAGGCGTTCGATGGACTCCAGGTTGATGTGCTTGCAGACGAAGCCGAGCTGGCCATGGTCGTCATGGGTCAGTTGCGCATCCATCTTGATGACGACCTCATCGTTGAGATGGATATCGACCAGGAAATGCCGCTCCCGATCACCTGGCCACGGCTCAGGCTTTTCGATCAACAGACCCTTTAACGACAGGTCGATCAACTTCACTGGCCAGATGTACTCACCCTGTCTCAGCTCGGTTTTGGCATCGAACGCGATGCGTTTGAAACGGCGACGCTCGTCAGGTTGTTCGCTCATGGCGCAATCCTCCGGATGTTCGCTGACTATAGACCCGCATTCTTCAACCGTGCCAGTGCAGACAAGCGTCTAGACCAACGTCGGGGTATGGCCTTTGTCGCCAGTAGCGCTAAACTCGGGGTGGCTGTCTTTCTTGTCCACCCTGGCTGGAATAAAAAAATGAAAAATAATAATAGCCTGCTACGCCACTTACCCTGGCTAGTGCTGGCAATCGTAGGAGCGTGCGCCCTGGGCGTAGTGGCATTGCGCCGAGGCGAGGCGATCAACGCCTTGTGGATTGTGGTCGCTGCCGTGGCCATTTATCTGGTTGCGTATCGTTACTACAGCCTGTTCATCGCGAACAATGTGATGCAACTCGATGCGCGTCGGGCCACCCCCGCCGTGCTCAACAACGACGGTCTGGACTACGTTCCAACCAACAAACACATTCTCTTCGGTCACCACTTCGCGGCCATTGCTGGCGCGGGGCCGTTGGTCGGCCCGGTATTGGCAGCGCAGATGGGGTATTTGCCTGGCACGCTTTGGCTGATTGCCGGTGTGGTGCTGGCGGGCGCGGTGCAGGACTTCATGGTGCTGTTCATGTCGACCCGCCGCAACGGCCGATCCCTGGGCGACATGGTGCGTGAAGAAATGGGCCGCATTCCCGGCACCATCGCCCTGTTCGGCTGCTTCCTGATCATGATCATCATCCTTGCGGTGCTGGCACTGATCGTGGTGAAAGCGCTGGCGGAGAGCCCGTGGGGCATCTTCACCGTGATGGCGACCATCCCGATCGCGATGTTCATGGGCATCTACATGCGCTACATCCGTCCGGGTCGCATCGGCGAGATTTCGGTGATTGGCGTGGTGCTGCTGCTCGGTTCGATCTGGCTGGGCGGGCAGATTGCCGCTGATCCGGTGTGGGCCAAGGCCTTCAGTTTCACCGGCATTCAAATCACCTGGATGCTGATCGGTTACGGCTTCGTGGCGGCGGTTCTGCCGGTATGGCTGATCCTTGCGCCGCGTGACTACCTGTCGACCTTCCTCAAGATCGGTACGATCATCGCGTTGGCGATTGGCATTCTGGTGACCATGCCTGAGCTGAAAATGCCGGCATTGACCCAGTTCGTCGACGGCACCGGCCCTGTGTGGAAGGGCGGTCTGTTCCCGTTCCTGTTCATCACCATTGCCTGTGGTGCGGTGTCGGGTTTCCACGCGCTGATCTCCTCCGGCACCACGCCGAAGCTGCTGGATAACGAAACCAACGCCCGTTACATCGGTTACGGCGGCATGCTGATGGAATCGTTCGTCGCCATCATGGCCATGGTGGCGGCTTCGGTGATCGAACCGGGCGTCTACTTCGCCATGAACAGCCCGGCCGCCGTGGTGGGTGGGGATGTCGCTTCGGTGGCGCAGATGGTCAGCAGTTGGGGCTTTGCGATCACGCCTGAGGCGCTGCAAGCCGTCGCCCATGACATCGGTGAAACCACCATTCTGGCCCGTGCCGGTGGTGCGCCGACCCTGGCGGTGGGGATCGCGCAAATCCTGCACAGTGTCCTGCCGGGTGAAAACACCATGGCGTTCTGGTACCACTTTGCGATCCTGTTCGAAGCGCTGTTCATCCTTACCGCTGTGGACGCTGGCACCCGTGCCGGACGTTTCATGCTCCAGGATCTGCTGGGCTCTTTCGTTCCGGCGCTCAAGCGTACCGAGTCGTGGACGGCCAACCTGATTGCCACCGCCGGTTGTGTGGCAATGTGGGGCTGGTTGCTGTACCAAGGCGTGATCGATCCACTGGGCGGCATCAACACCTTGTGGCCGCTGTTCGGTATCTCCAACCAGATGCTGGCCGGTATCGCGCTGATGCTCGGCACTGTGGTTCTGATCAAAATGAAGCGTCAGCGCTACATTTGGGTCACGCTGCTGCCAGCCACCTGGCTGCTGATCTGCACCACGACGGCGGGTTTCATCAAACTGTTCGACGCCAACCCGGCAATCGGTTTCCTGTCGCTGGCCAAGAAGTACAGCGATGCCTTGGCCAACGGTCAGATTATTGCCCCGGCCAAGAGCATCGATCAGATGCAGCACGTCATTTTCAATGCTTACACCAATGCCACGCTGACCGCGCTGTTCCTGTTCGTGGTATTCAGCATCCTGTTCTATGCGCTCAAAGTCGGCATCGCCGCCTGGGGCAAAAAAGAGCGTACGGATAAAGAATCGCCATTCCAGGCTCTGCCGGATGCGTAACCAGAGGATTGCACCATGTTCAATGACCTGAGTCGCCTCGGTAAATACCTCGGTCAGGCTGCGCGCTTGATGGTCGGCATGCCCGACTACGACACCTACGTCGAGCATATGCAAACCAAGCACCCGGACAAACCGGTGATGAGCTACGAGATGTTCTTCCGCGAACGTCAGGAAGCCCGTTACGGTGGCAAGGGTGGGCCCAAGTGCTGTTGAGCTGACAGCCTGAGGTTGCTGCAATCCCCCTGTGGGAGCGGGCTTGCTCGCGAAAGCGCAGTGTCAGTTGATGATTGTTCTGACTGATGCACCGTCTTCGCGAGCAAGCCCGCTCCCACATTTGTTTTGTGTTTCTTTTAAGGAGATCGAGTTTTGTCCTCTCCCATTCCGGTCACGGTACTCAGTGGTTTCCTCGGTGCCGGCAAAACCACCTTGCTGCGCCATCTATTGAAAGCCGAGCACGGCCTGAAAATCGCCGTGATCGAAAACGAATTCAGCGACGCCGGCATCGACACGCAGTTGCTGGGCGACGAGCCGGTGCAAGTCATGACCCTGGCCAATGGCTGCGTCTGCTGCACCATCCACACCGATCTGACCAAAGCGCTGTACCTGCTGCTCGAACGGCTGGACAGCGGCGAAATCGCTTTCGACCGCCTGGTGATCGAATGCACCGGTCTGGCCGATCCGGCGCCAGTCGCGCAAACCTTCTTCATCGATGAAGAATTGCGTGAGCGCTACATTCTCGACGGCATCATCACACTGGTCGACGCGGCCCACGCCGAGCAGCACCTGACCCAGACCATCGCCCAGGCGCAGATCGGTTTTGCCGACCGCTTGCTGGTGAGCAAGACCGATCTGGTGGATTCGGCTGCGTTCACCGCGCTGAGCGAACGGCTGACGCGGATCAACCGTCGTGCACCGATTCGTGTGGTCGAACACGGCAATATCGATCTGGCCGAGTTGCTCGATGTGCGCGGCTTCAACCTCAATGCCGACCTGGGTGGCGGGCTGAGTCTGCGGCCGGTGAGCCAGGCGCCGTCCATCGACCGCATCTGCAGTCTGGTGCTGCGCACTGAGCAACCGCTGGATATCGATCAGCTCAGTGAATTCATGAATGAATTGCTGGAGGCGCACGGCAAGCAATTGCTGCGCTACAAAGGCGTGCTGCACATTGCCGGTGAAGATCGACGGTTGGTGTTTCAGGGCGTTTTGAAACTCTACGGTTTCGACTGGGATACGGAGTGGGCCGAGGGTGAGGCGCGGGACAGTGTGATCGTGTTTATTGCCGATGATTTGCCGGAAGAGAAAATTCGGGCGGGGTTTGCCAGGGTGGCGGCGCAAGGCTAAATGTTTGCGCAGGCATTAAGGGCCTCTTCGCGAACAAGCCCGTTCCCACAGGTTATAGGGTTGGTCACAAAATCTGTGGTCACCCTCAATCACTGTGAGAGCGGGCCCGCGATGGCGATCATCCGGTGGCGCACTGTTCATTGACGCAATACAACAGAGTGTCTTCCAGATGATCCAGATGTTGGTTCATCAGCATCCCGGCTTTGCAAGCATCCCCACATTCCACTGCCTCAACAATCGCCAAATGCTCCTGCCACGCGCAACAACCTCGCGTGAGCCCTGCGCTGCGCGCAATCGCCAATGACGTCAGCGGCACCAGACTGCCGAGAAAATGCGCCAGCGGTGCATTCCCCGCCATGTGTGCCAGTTGCAGGTGGAACTCCCCGGACAACCGAATCGCCATCGCCCGCCGATCCTGCTCGACAGCCTGGCGTTCACGCTCGATCAACGCTCGCAGGCGCTTCAATTCTTCGGCCTGTGGCCGCTGACAAGCCAGGCGCACCAGCGTGCTTTCGGTCAGGCGCCGTGCATGCAGGGTTTGCCGCGTTTGTTCGGCATTCAGCGCGGTGACACGCGGGCGATGATTGGCGCGCAACACAATGATGTGTTCATGGGATAGCTGCGTCAGCACCCGCCGCACATCGGCGCGGCTGACGCCGAACATCTGCCTGAGGCTGTCTTCGGTGAAACGGCTGGCAGCATCGAGACGCTGTTCGAGGATCGCGTCGAACAGTCGCGGATACAGATCGCCCACCGGCACTTGCAGGCGGGAGAAGGGCAGGGCCGCCGAGGTCTGGCGAGGGTGCGACGGCGTGGCAAGACTGTTCATGGCCGGTCTCCAGTGTGAAGAAATTCAGGTGTTCAAGTGGTCTTCCGGAATGTTCAGCTCGATGCCCATCCGCTGGCCTTCGCGCAGGATGTGTCGACGCATTTCGGAACTGGCCTGAGCGCTGTTTTTGCTGCGGATCGCGCGCACCACCGCTTCGTTTTCTTCGAGGCGTTCGGCCAGATGTTCCGGGGAATTGCGCAGCACGTCGGCACTTTGCTTGAGGGCGTTGCTGGTCTGTTGCACCACGCTTTGGAAAATCGGGTTTGAGGTCAGGGTGAACAATTCTTCGTGGAAGGCGATGTAGGCGCTGACCCCGGCTTCGCTGTCGCCGGCCTCCAGGGCTTCGCGCATGTCCATCAGGGTCAGGCGCAACTGGCCGACTTCCTTGCTGCTGATCGATTGGGCCACGAGGCCGACAATGAACGGCTCCAGGGTGTAGCGCAGTTGCAGCACGTCTTCGAGGCTGGCGCCGGCCACTGCGCTGTCGTGGCTTTGGCTGTCACTCCGTTGCGCGTCGAGCACCACCACGCCTTTGCCCGGCATCGAGCGCACCAGGCCGAGGGTTTCCAGGACGATCACCGCTTCGCGCAGGCTCGGGCGGCTGATGCCCAGTTGTTCGGCCAGTTCGCGCTGGCCGGGCAGCATGTCGCCGGAGCGCCACTGACCACGGGCCAGCGCGGCCCGGAGTTTTTCTACGACTGAGTTGACGACGGTTGAGGTGGTAATCACTTGTCTTGCTCCATGAGCCGTGCCTGCGAGTCAGCAGGCACGGCGGTCATTCAAAATTCTTTGGCGGCTGCTTGAGCGACCGGTTTTCTCGCTTGAAAGGTATAGCCCTGCTGACCGCTGAGCACCTTGTTCGCGCGTTGCACATCGATGTCCTTTTCCCAGCGCGCGATGGCGACGGTGGCGACGCAGTTGCCGATCAGGTTGGTCAGCGCTCGGCCGATGCCCATGAACCAGTCCACCGCCAACACCAACACCAGACCGACCACGGGGATGGCGGGAATCGCCGTCAGCGTTGCGGCGAGAATCACCAGCGCCGAACCGGGAATGCCGTGGGCACCTTTGGAGGTGATCAGCGATACCAGCAGAATGGTCAGCAGATCGGTCATGGCCAGCGGTGTGCCGGTGGCGTTGGCGATGAACACGATGGCCAGGGTCAGGTAGATCGAGAAACCGTCGAGGTTGAACGAGTAACCGGTCGGAATCACCAGCCCGACGGTCGAGCTGCCGATGCCCAGATGTTCCAGTTTGCGCATGATCTGTGGCAATACGGCGTCGGAGGACGCGGTGCCCATGACGATCAGCATTTCTTCACGCAGGTACTTGAGCAGCGGCCACAGGCGCAGTCCGGACAAGCGCATTACCAAGCCAAGAATCAAAGCGACAAAGGCCATGCACGTCAGATAGAACAAACCGACCAGACTGCCCAGATGCTGCAGCGAATCCAGGCCATATTTGCTGGTGGTAAACGCGATGGCGCCGAACACGCCAATCGGCGCCAGACGCACGATCATGCCCATGATCCGGAAGATCACATGGCTCAGCTCGTTGATCAGCCGCGAGATCCCGGAGGCGGCTTCGCCGACCAGATTCAATGCGCTACCGAACAGCACCGAGAACAACAGCACTTGCAAAATGTTGTTGTCGGCAAAGGCACCGATGACGGAGGTCGGGATCAGATCCATCAGGAACTGCGTGGTGGTGTGTATGTGCTGGCCGCGTTCGGCGATATCGCCGATGTCGGCGGCGGACAGTTGCTCCAGATGGATATTGGCGCCGCTGCCGATCCCGGTGCTGAACGCAAACACCAGGCCGATCACCAAGGCGATGGTGGTGAGCACTTCAAAATAGATGACTGACTTGAGGCCGATGCGCCCGACCTTCTTCAGGTCGCCCGCGCCACTGATGCCGCTGACCACTACGCAGAAGACGATCAGGCCGATGAGCATCTTGATCAGTTTGATGAAACCGTCGCCGAGGGGTTTGAGCTGGGCGGAGTATTCGGGAAGGGTCAGCCCGCAGACGATGCCGAGCACCAGTCCGAGAACCACTTGGAGGAAGATTGAACGCGAGCACCATCTGAGCATGGGAGGAATCCTGGTCGGTGTCCTGGCTGCCGTGTGCGGGGCACATCAGATTCAGGACTTAATTATTGTGGTCTTACCGGTATGTCCAGTGCAGGCGCAGTCTAGGCGCTGTTTTTTACGGATCGCAAGTGAAAAATGACGAATTGGCATGACCGGTCTTACCAGTTGTGCGCAATCCCCCGATCTTGAGCGGTTGTTGACCCGAAACTTTTTTGCAGGCGAAAAAAAACCGGCCATCACTGGCCGGTTCTTCATGCTGCGGGTTTAACGTCGCACTTAAGCGCCGTAGACCGGCAGTTTCTTGCAGATGGCTTTGACTTTCTCACGAACGGCGTCGATCACCGCTTCGTTGTTCAGGTCAGCCAGGATGTCGCAGATCCAGCCGGCCAGTTCTTTGCACTCTGCTTCCTTGAAGCCACGCGTGGTCACAGCCGGCGTACCGAAGCGCAGGCCGGAGGTGACGAATGGCGAGCGTGGATCGTTAGGCACGGAGTTCTTGTTCACGGTGATGAACGCTTTGCCCAGCGCGGCGTCGGCGTCTTTACCGGAGATGTCCTGCTTGATCAGCGACAGCAGGAACAGGTGGTTCTCAGTACCGCCGGAGACCACGTCGAAACCGCGCTCGATGAACACGCCGGCCATGGCTTTGGCGTTTTTCACCACTTGTTGCTGGTAAGTCTTGAACTCAGGCTGCAGCGCTTCCTTGAAGCAGATCGCTTTGGCGGCAATCACGTGCTCCAGCGGACCACCCTGGGCGCCCGGGAATACGGCGGAGTTCAGCTTCTTCTCGATGTCGGCGTTGGCGCGAGCCAGGATCAGGCCGCCACGCGGACCGCGCAGGGTCTTGTGGGTGGTGGTGGTCACCACGTCAGCGAAAGGCACCGGGTTCGGGTAGACGCCCGCGGCGACCAGACCGGCCACGTGAGCCATGTCGACGAACAGGTAAGCGCCAACCTTGTCAGCGATCGCGCGAAAGCGTGGGAAATCCAGAATCTGCGAGTAGGCAGAGAAACCGGCCACGATCATTTTCGGCTTGTGCTCAACAGCCAGACGCTCGACTTCGTCGTAGTCGATCAGGCCGTTGGCGTCGATGCCGTACTGCACCGCGTTGTACAGCTTGCCGGAGGAGGAAACGCTGGCGCCGTGGGTCAGGTGACCACCGTGGGCCAGGCTCATGCCCAGAATGGTGTCGCCACCTTGCAGCAGCGCCAGGTAGACAGCGGCGTTGGCTTGGGAGCCGGCGTGCGGCTGAACGTTGGCGTAATCGGCGCCGAACAGTTCTTTGGCGCGGTCGATGGCCAGTTGCTCAACCACGTCGACGAACTCGCAACCACCGTAGTAGCGCTTGCCCGGATAACCTTCGGCGTACTTGTTGGTCAGTACCGAGCCTTGAGCCTCCATCACCGCAGGGCTGGTGTAGTTTTCCGAAGCGATCAGCTCGATGTGTTCTTCCTGGCGCTGAGCTTCTTGCTCCATGGCGGCAAAAAGATCGGCGTCGTACTTGGCAATAGTCAAATCACGGCTGAACATGGCGGTCCTCAAGGATCGGGGGCAGAAAAGGGGGGCATTCTAACCCAATGGGTTTTGGATGGCATATGAAACGACATCATGTCGCAGACAAGTGGCATTCATGACAGATGTGCGGTGTTTTTACTGGCCGCTTCGCCAGCCGGCTCGCTCCCACGCTAACCGAGGCCAGCCTGCGATTTTGTGATCGACATCAATCCTTGTGGAAGCGAGCCTGCTCGCGAAGGCCGCGCCACAGATTTTCAGTCGAACATGAAGAGCGCATCGTTACTGAATTGCGCCTCGAACCGGCTCGCCGGCATTGGCCTTCCAAACAGATACCCCTGCACCTCATCGCAGCCATGCTCACGCAGGAAGTCCAATTGCTCATGGGTTTCCACACCTTCGGCGATCACCGCCAGGTTCAGGCTGTGGGCCATGGCGATGATCGCCCGGGCAATCTGTGCGTCCTGCTCGCCGGACGGCAGGCCGTCAACGAAGGTGCGGTCGATCTTCAGCACGTCGATCGGGAATTGCTTGAGGTAGTTGAGCGATGAATAACCGGTGCCGAAGTCGTCGACCGCAATGCTCAGGCCGAGGTTTTTCAGCCCGTCGAGAATCTGCATCGCCTCGCAGACTTCGCGCATCAGGATGCTTTCGGTCAGTTCCAGCTCCAGGCACGCCGGCGGCAGGCCGGTTTCCTTGAGGATATTGGCGATTCGCGTGCCAAGTTGGCCGTCTGAGAACTGCCGCGCCGAGATGTTCACCGACACTTTGGGCACACGCACGCGGTTCTGGTGCCAGGTCTTGAGTTGGCGACATGCTTCGCCGATCACCCAATCACCGACGTCTACCACCAGCCCGAGTTCTTCCAGTACCGGAATGAAATCTCCCGGCGGCACCAGTCCGCGACGCGGATGACGCCAGCGCAGCAGCGCTTCGGCGCCGGTCAGGCGTTTGCCGTCGCCACTGAATTGCGGCTGGTAATACAGGACGAATTCGTTCTGCTCCAAGGCATGGCGCAGGTCGCTTTCCAGCTCCAGGCGCTCAAGCGCACTGGCGTTCATGTCGGCCTGATAGAACTGGAAGTTGTTCTTGCCGCGTTCCTTGGCGTGGTACATCGCGGTGTCGGCGTTCTTCATCAACTGGCTGAGCTCGTTGCCATCCTGCGGGCTCAGGGCGATGCCGATACTGGCCGTGACGAAGAACTCGCGGCCTTCAAGCACGAACGGGCGCACCAGACTCGCAAGAATTTGCTCGGCCACATGGATCGCGCGGTTCAGCGCCATCTCGCGGCTGGAGCGATGTTGCAGCAGCAGGGTGAATTCGTCGCCGCCCATCCGCGCCACAGTGTCGTCATCGTCGACGCAGGCCAGCAGGCGCGTGGCCATGTCCTTGAGCATGCGGTCGCCGGCGGCGTGGCCGAGGGAGTCGTTGATTGGCTTGAAGCGGTCGAGGTCGAGGAACATCAACACCACCCAGGACTTCTGCCGCTCGGCCGATTGCAGTGCGGTGTGCAGACGATCCTGGAACAGTGTGCGGTTCGGCAGGTGGGTCAGGGCGTCGTAATAGGCGAGACGATGAATCCGTTGCTCGCTGGCCTTGCGCTCACTGATGTCGCTGAAGAAGCACACGTAACTGGCCAGGTCGCCTTCGTCATCGAGCACGGCAGTGATGCCGACCCATGCCGGGTAATGTTCGCCGTTACGGCGCTTGAGCCAGACCTCGCCTTCCCAGGTGTTGTGCTGATGCAGTTGCTTGAGCACGTAACGCAGGTGCGCATCCTGTTGCTCGTCGACGGTGAGCATGTTCGGCAACTGGTCGAGCACTTCGCTGACCGCATAACCACTGACGCGGCTGAAGGCTTCGTTGGCCTGGACGATGTACCCGGCCGGGTCGGTGATCAGGATCGCCGACGTAGAATGCTCGAATACGGTGGCCGCCATGCGCAGGTCTTTCTCGGCGCGGCGCTGTTGGCTGATGTCGCGCCCGACGCCGAGCACGCCTTCAAACGCGCCGTGCTCGTCCCACACCAGCACCAGTCGCAACTCGATCGGGATCTTGCGGCCATCGGCGCGCAGGCAGTCGAACAGGAATAACTGCGTCTGCACTTGATTGCGCAAGATTGCCAGTTGCTCGGGTTTGTCCAGCGCCTTGCTGACCCGATCCATCAGGGTGTAAATACCGCTCAGTTGCTGCGGATTGGCGATGGTCGATTGCCAGCCGTTCTGGAAAATCCACTCGGCGTCGTAACCCAGCACCGCTTGCACCGACGGGCTGACGTAGTTCAGCGAGAGCTTGCTGTCGGTGGAAAAAATCACGTCGCTGATGCTTTCGGCGAGCATGCGGTAGCGCTGTTCGCTGTCGCGCAGCGATTCGCTGGCCTCGATTTGCTCGGTGATGTCTTTGGCCACACCGATGATCCGCGTGACCTGATCATGTTTGTCGCGGGCCAGCGCTTGTTCACGAATATCGAAGCGCCGCCACTCGCCGTCGCGGTGCCGGAAGCGCAACTGGCACTGAAGCAGTTGACTGTAACCGGCGTGACGCTGCATCTGACGCGAGCGATGGTAATAGTCGGCGTCTTCCGGATGCAGGAGTATTTCCCAGAAGTACTCGCCCATTTGATGCAGTTCGGTGCGGTTGTAGCCCAGCGTTTGGCCGAGGTGGTGGTTGCTGAAAATCATCCTTTGGCTGACCACGTCTTGCACATACAGATGATCCGGCACGGTACGCACCACGTCCGACCAGAAACCTTCGCGCTCCAGCAGCGACAGTTCGATGAGTTTACGGCTGGTGATGTCGTTGATGCTCAGGATCACCGCTTTATAGTCGTGCTGCTCCTGCGGCAGGCGTAAAACCATCCACAGGTGTTGATCGCGACCGTTGGTGTCCGGCAGTTTGATTTCCAGTTCCAGCTGACTTTGCTGTTGAAGTACGGCGTCGAGTACCTGATTGCCGATCGCGCAGTGAGGGTGCGGATGACCGTCGATCAACAGTTGCCAGGCGTCGTCGCAGGAGTTGACGTTGAGCAATTGCAGCGCTACCTGATTGACTTCGGTAACGCGCAATTCCTGCAACACCTGCTGACGCTGTTGCGGCTGGTCGAGCCAGGCCTTGAGTTGATCGCTGCTCTGGATCTGCGCCTTGTCGAAAAACTGTTTCAGGCCGGAGAGGTCCAGCACGCACAAGGCGACGCCGGTGCCGTCGAAGATGTCCTGATAACGCCGGCGCCCCTCATGAACCTGGCGCTGACGGCGACGCATGTTCAATAGTGCGATCACCGGCAGCAGCGAGAAGGCCAGGCCCAGTAGGCATTTGCCGATGAACGCGGGCAGCAATTCTTCGAGCACGCGCTGGCGGTCGAACAAACCACGCAGTTGCCAATCGCTGCTGCTCAGCGCAACGGTGAGCACGGTGTTGGCCAGATCGTCGGGACTCAGCACGCCTGGCTTGGCGGATGACAGTATTTCGTCGCGACTGATGATCTGGTGGTTGAGGCGGTTTTCCACCAGCCACAGCGGACGCAGGCCGGTTTCACTCTGCTTGGTCAGCGAGTCGAAGAATGTCGGGGTCAGGCGCAGTGCCCAATAACCACGAACGTTGCCGCTGGCCTGATGCAATAACAGGTGTACCACCGAGCCATCGTCGGCATTGCTGAAGTAGTGCGCTTGGGCGCGGCTGCGGCGTACCAGTTCGCTAAGGTAGTCGGCGTCGGAGCTTTCGGCACTGCTGTCGCTGAGGATTCTCCCGGAGGGGCTGAGCAACGCCAGGCTGCGCAGGTCCGGCAGTGATTTTTGAAGCTTGCGTAACAGCGCCTGCTGTTCGTCGGCTGATTGCGGTTGTTCGACGATCGGTAGCAGATTGAGGGCGATTTGCGCGTTCAACGCCATGTTCAGGCTGACCTGTGAGGCGAGGTCGGCGGTGTAATCGATGGTGTATTGGCGCTGGTTTTTCTGGGTTTCGTGCAATTGATCAAGCAATTGCCAGAACAGCAACGCCAGCAACAAGAGCACCAATGTGGCCAGCGCACCCTTTAATGTTCCGCGCAGGGGGGAGCCTGGCGCCGGTTGGGAGCTGCTCACGGAGGCTGGCGGAGTGACTTTGGACAAGCTGTAATCCTGCGGTTTGGCTGGACTGGCGCGACGTGCACTATAAGCCGGACGCCCGAAGGGCGGCTAGCATGCCTTGAGTCGTGGCGAAGTGCCAGCCCCGCGCGGCTGGACTGCCACCGGTCATTCAGGTAGCTTTGCCGGTTACGCGGGAGCGTTCCAGCTCCTAGACTCAGACTTTTTTCAGCGCGCACGCATTGATCAACATCAAGTGAACGACGCGCACGGTCTGGCCGGGCATCGCCTGCGCTCCAATCATTCATCTGTCACTGACCCAAGGTTCTCCATGGCTCAATACGTCTTCACCATGCATCGGCTGGGCAAAGTTGTTCCGCCGAAGCGGGAAATCCTGAAAAACATTTCTCTGTCGTTCTTCCCCGGCGCCAAGATCGGCGTACTCGGCCTCAACGGTTCGGGTAAGTCCACGCTGCTGAAAATCATGGCCGGCGTCGACACCGAGTTCGAGGGCGAAGCCCGTCCGATGCCGGACCTGAACATCGGTTATCTGCCGCAAGAGCCACAACTTGACCCCACCAAGACCGTGCGTGAAGTGGTCGAGGAAGCGGTCAGCGTGATCAAGAACGCCCAGGCGCGCCTGGACGAGGTCTACGCGGCTTACGCTGAAGAAGATGCCGACTTCGACAAACTGGCGGCAGAACAGGCCAAGCTCGAAGCCATCCTGCAAGCCAGCGACGGTCACAACCTGGATCGCCAACTGGAAGTCGCCGCCGATGCGCTGCGTCTGCCGGCGTGGGATGCCAAGGTCGAACATTTGTCCGGCGGTGAAAAACGCCGTGTGGCCCTGTGCCGTCTGCTGCTGTCCGCCCCGGACATGCTGCTGCTCGACGAACCGACCAACCACTTGGACGCTGACTCCGTGGCGTGGCTGGAGCACTTCCTGCACGACTTCCCGGGCACCGTGGTTGCGATCACGCACGACCGTTACTTCCTCGACAACGTCGCGGGCTGGATTCTGGAACTCGACCGCGGCGCGGGCATTCCTTACGAGGGCAACTACTCGGGTTGGCTCGAAGCCAAGTCCGATCGTCTGGCGGCCGAATCCAAGCAGCAGTCGGCTCACGAAAAAGCCATGAAAGAAGAACTGGAGTGGGTGCGCAAAGGCGCCAAGGCCCGCCAGTCGAAATCCAAGGCTCGTCTGCAACGCTTCGAAGAAATGCAATCGCAGGAATTCCAGAAGCGCAGCGAAACCAACGAGATCTACATCCCGGCCGGTCCGCGCCTGGGCGACAAAGTCATCGAGTTCAAGAACGTCACCAAGGGCTACGGCGATCGCGTGTTGATCGACAACCTGTCGTTCTCCATGCCTAAAGGCGCCATTGTCGGCGTGATTGGCGGTAACGGTGCCGGTAAGTCGACCCTGTTCCGCATGCTGATGGGCAAGGAAACGCCGGATTCGGGCTCCATCGAAGTCGGCGAAACCGTGCAGCTAGCTTGTGTGGATCAGAGCCGCGAAGACCTCGACGGCAGCAAGACGGTGTTCCAGCAGATCTCCGACGGTTCGGACCAGATCCGCATCGGCAACTACGAGATTCCGTCGCGTACCTACGTCGGTCGTTTCAACTTCAAGGGCGGCGATCAGCAGAAGTTCGTCAAGGACCTGTCCGGTGGTGAGCGCGGTCGTCTGCACCTGGCGCAGACCCTGAAAGAGGGCGGCAACGTCCTGCTGCTCGACGAACCGTCCAACGACCTCGACGTTGAAACCCTGCGTTCGCTGGAAGAAGCCCTGCTGGACTTCCCGGGCGCCGCCATTGTGATCTCTCACGATCGGTGGTTCCTTGACCGCGTCGCGACCCACATCCTGGCGTACGAAGACGACTCCCAAGCGGTGTTCTTCGAAGGCAACTACACCGAGTACGAAGCTGATCGCAAAAAGCGCCTCGGCGAAGCAGCGGCCCAGCCACACCGGGTACGCCACAAAAAACTGGCCTGATACTGGGCGGGTTGCATAAAAAGCGGAGCCTTCGGGCTCCGCTTTTTTGTGCCTGGTTTTTTAGCAGGGCTTTGGTAGGCGGCAGGTGAGGTGGGCAACATTGGTCGCCGATGCGATGTGGGCCCAAGGCGTGGTTTACGAAGGTTCGACACGGATCACTTCAATCAGTTGGTCACCGGCGGGGCGCTGCCACAGCACCTCGTCGTTAAGCTGGGCGCCGAGCAATGCCCGGCCCAGTGGTGAGCCCCAGTTGATCAAGCCTTTGGCGGCGTCGGCCTGGTCTTCACCCACCAGTTGCACGCGGCGCTCGGTGTTGTGTTCGTCGGCATAGGTCACCCAACTGCCGATCTGCACCTTGTCGGTAGAGGTCGCGGCGACGGCGACTTGGGCACTGCCCAGACGTTGATTGAAGTAACGCAGATCCCGTTCAAGATCGGCCAGACGTTGTTTGTCAGCCTGTTCACCCTTGGCCGATTGCTCGGCGTGCAGGGCTTGCAACTCGGCGACTTTCCCCTGCAACTGGGCGAGCCCCTGCGGTGTGACGTAATTGGGTTGCGTGCTGACCTGCCGTTCGACGGGCTGATCGGCTTGCGCGGCGGCATTGTCTTCGTTAACGAAAGCGCGGCTCATGGTGTCCTCCTCTTCATAGAGTTTGGGCCATGGTCGCCGGCATTTGGTTTCACTGGATGTCTGGAAGCGACCTACTGCGAGCGGTAAGCCCGCCCGGCGCCCTGATCTTTCTGGCGCTGCCAGGCGCGTTCGCGTTCGTCCCAGTGTTCGTTGCGATACTCTTCGCGACCCTTGTTTTCCAGCATCGCCTGACACTGGCGAAAGCCGTCGGTCCAGCCTTCGGCGTATTGGTTGTCCTTGAGATAGCGCGGCACGTTCTTGCGGAATTCGCCGCTGATCGAACCGGCCGCTTGCCGGCCGCTGACACAACCGTCATCAAAACCGTCGGCGAAGGCCGGTGGGTAACCTTTGGCGATCAAATCTTCGTGAGTGGTCTGGCAACCGCCCAGCATCAGCAAAACACCTAGCAAACCCGCACACCGCCACATCGCACTCTCCCGCGCCGGTTCTCGGCTGATAGGGAAAGTCTAGAAGGGGATTCGTCGGGCGTTGGTGAAAGGCGTGTGAGTAATTCGTTGAACACTGGAGATTCCTGTAGGCGGGCTTGCTCGCGAAACCGGTGTGTCAGCCGACATTTGAATCGCCTGACACGACGCCTTCGCGAGCAGGCCCGCTTGTATGGTAGGACTTGAAGGGAGGAGGAGGGACAAGGCTCGATTCTGACTGTTAGCGCAGTACAGACCGTGGGAGATTTCACCCTCCTCCTTT
>NZ_JBIUWN010000019.1:0-4885 GCF_044743485.1 Pseudomonas sp. NPDC087614
GCTCTTGTAACGCTCGGCGAAGAACTCCCGAACGTTGGCGCATTGTGTTTCCGTACCATCCAAACGATTGAAGTGGGCGCGAAACTCCCTGGCGCCCGGCAAGGTTGCGAGATACCAGCCCACATGCTTTCGAGCAATGCGTACGCCCATCACGTCTCCATAGAAAGCGTGAAGTGCGGCCAGATGCTCAAGCAGAATGCGTTCCACTTCGACCAGCTTCGGCGCCGGCAATTTCTCGCCGGTACGCAGGAAGTGATCGATCTCGCGAAAAATCCATGGCCGCCCTTGAGCGGCACGGCCTACCAACAGGCCATCGGCACCGGTCGCGTCAAGCACGTAACGGGCCTTTTCCGGTGAATCGATATCGCCATTGGCAAATACCGGGATCGACACGGCCTGCTTGATCGCGGCAATCGTGTCGTATTCGGCAACGCCGGTGTACAGATCGGCGCGAGTGCGGCCATGCACTGCCAGCGCGGTGATCCCGGCCTGCTCGGCGATCTTCGCCACGGTCAGGCCGTTCTTGTTGTCGCGATCCCATCCGGTGCGGATCTTCAGGGTGACCGGCACATCAACCGCGGCCACGACGGCCTGCAGGATCTCGGTCACCAATGCTTCATCTTTCAATAACGCGGAGCCGGCGGCCTTGTTGCAGACCTTCTTTGCCGGGCAACCCATGTTGATGTCAATAATCTGTGCGCCCAATTCGACGTTGGCCCGTGCCGCCTCTGCCAGCATTTGCGCGTCGCCACCGGCAATCTGCACCGAGCGTGGCTCGGGATCGCCTTCGTGGATCATGCGCATGCGCGACTTGCGGGTATTCCACAGGCTCATGTCACTGGTGACCATTTCCGAGACCACAAGCCCTGCGCCCAGACGCTTGCAGAGCTGACGAAAGGGCTGATCGGTGACCCCCGCCATCGGGGCGAGAATCAAGCCGTTCTGCAATGTGTATGGGCCGATGCGTACCGCCGACATAGGACTTCCCTGAAGTGGGGCCGGATCATGAGAGTTCGAAAAAGGGTTGGCATGATACCCGCTCTCGATGACTGGATAAAGGCTGAATTGAACAAAATCTGAACAGTTAATCTGTTATCGCCAGCGGTTTGGTTGGGCGCGGCGCAGTCAGAAAACTGCCGTCAATCAGGAAACGATGAAGCGGTTCACTCGGGCGAGTGAAAACTCAGGCTGTAATTCACCGCTTTCGGGCCTGGGTCGAGAATGTCCAGCGCGATGTGGATCGGTGTTTGTGGCGGCATTTCCGCCAGACCTTCCAGGTCGCCGCTGAGGTATTCCCCCGGTTTGAAGCGACGACTGGCGATCAGATGACCGTTGAGGTCGGCAAAACGCAGTTCCAGTAGTGGGAACGGCTGGGAGAACGTCGCGCGGTTATAGATGATCGCGTCGACGACCAGTGCGCCGCTGAACTCGGGATGACTGCGCACGACCAGATTGCTGCTCTTGATTCGGGCGATATCGACCTTGGACGGCACCGTGCAACCGATCTGCGGGCAGAGTTGCTGGAACCACGGGCGGTATTGATCCTGGCGCGCCAGCTCATCGAAATGATAGGCGATGTACTGGCCGGCGAGGGCGCCGGCTGCCAGTAGCACCAACAGCATCCATAGCAGGCGGCGGCCCCACGGTGAGCGGCGTTTCTGCCAGTCCAGTTGCAGCGGGTCGTCGGTCAGGTCTTGCAGGACTTCGCTGCGCTCGCGTTTTTTGCGTTGCGGTTCGATCAACGGCAGATCGTCGTCATCGGCTTCGTGACTGGCGGACCGGCGTTCGCGGCGGGCATTCGGATCGATTGGGTCGTGCAGGCGCAGTTGCGGGATCGCGGGTTCGTCATCCAGCTCCACCGGTTCCAGCGACAGCGATGGCTCGGTCCGCGCCGATTTGACTGGCTCGATGTCGACGATATCCTTTTCTGCTTCGGGTCCCGGCGTTCGCTCGTCAGCGGGTGCGCTGAACAGGCTGTCGGGCCATGTCGACTCTTCCGGCTCGTGACTGTCGCGACGGGCGCTCAGGGCGTCTTCGCGCGGGCGACCGAGTTCGCTGGCTGGCTGAATTTCCCGTTGTTCGAGGCGGGCGAGCTCTTCATCCAGATCCAGGCTGTCGAGATCCAGCTCCGAGGCGCTCCACTGCTTTTGGCTGACGGCGCGCGGCGCGGGCGGTTCGACGATGGCTGGTGGCTCGATAGCCGGTAGCTCTTCGGCGGGCGGCGCTTCAATCGGCGGTGCGACCGGCATCACCGCGTCCTTGCCGGCGTGTTGCTCAAGCAGCTGTTTGGCGGCATTGAATACTTGCAGGCAGGCGCCGCAGCGAACCACCCCGCGGGCCACGCTCAATTGAGCATGGCTGACACGGAAACTGGTTTGGCAATGCGGACACTGGGTGACGAAGCTGTCGGTCATGCGGCGATCCGGATTATGCAGGCGGCCATTCTAGCGCCGACGTCCGGTGATGCGCACCCAGCCATCGCGATTGGCGATCGGGTCGAGGTCGAAGTCCTGAGCATACGCGGCAGCGACTTCTTCACCTTGTTCGGCAAGAATGCCCGACAGCGCCAGGCGCCCGCCGGACTTGACCAGGCTGGACAGTTGCGGGGCCAGCGAAACCAGCGGCCCGGCGAGGATATTGGCGACCAGCACGTCAGCTTTGACCTGCGGCAGATCTTCCGGCAGGTACAGCGGGAACAGCTGTTCGGCGATGTTGTTGCGTCCGGCGTTGTCACGCGAAGCTTCCAGTGCCTGCACGTCAATGTCGGTACCGACGGCTTCTTTCGCACCGAGCAGCAGGGCGGCGATGGCCAGAATCCCCGAGCCGCAGCCGAAATCCAGCACATTGCAGTCTTTCAGGTCCTGACCGTCGAGCCATTCCAGGCACAGCGCGGTGGTCGGGTGGGTGCCGGTGCCGAAGGCCAGGCCCGGGTCCAGCAGCAGATTGACCGCGTCAGGCTCGGGCGCGGCGTGCCAGCTCGGCACGATCCACAGGCGCTGACCGAAGCGCATTGGCTGGAAACCGTCCATCCAGCTGCGTTCCCAGTCCTGGTCTTCGATGACTTCGCTGTGATGCTCCGGCAGCGGGCTGCCGGTCAGCAGTTCCAGGTGGGCCAGTACCGGTGCGGGTTCGGTGCCGCCCTCGAACAGGGCCAGCAGATGTGTGTGCGCCCACAGCGGGGTGGTGTTGAGTTCCGGCTCGAAGATCGGCTGATCTTCGGCGTCCATGAAGGTCACCGATACGGCGCCGACTTCAAGGAACGCGTCTTCGTAGGTTTCGGCTTGTTCCGGGCTGATGGCCAGACGTACTTGCAGCCAAGGCATGGCGGGCACCTTTGAAAAAATATGATTGCAGCCTAGCGGCCAGCGAGAAGCGCGCAAGTTTACGCGAGCGCGCAGGTTTTGTGGGAGCGGCATTGCACCCTGTGTCGGGCTTGCTCGCGAAAGCGGTGTGCCAGACAAATAAATGTATCTGATACACCGCATTCGCGAACAAGCCCGCTCCCGCAAGGGGTATTTGAAAGCTGTAGAAACAACAAAGCCGCCCGAAGGCGGCTCTGTCAGGTGCGGGCTGAAGCTTAGTGCTTCTCGCCTGCCAGCTTGTGCTCGAGGTAGTGAATGTTCACCCCCCCTTTGCAGAAGCCTTCATCACGCACCAGATCACGGTGCAGCGGGATGTTGGTCTTGATCCCGTCAACCACGATTTCGTCCAGGGCATTGCGCATGCGAGCCATGGCTTCGTCGCGGGTGGCGCCGTAAGTGATCAGCTTGCCGATCAGCGAGTCGTAGTTCGGCGGAACCGCATATCCGCTGTACAGGTGCGAATCGACGCGAACGCCGTTGCCGCCTGGGGCGTGGAAATGCTTGACCGTGCCCGGGCTCGGCATGAAGGTTTTCGGGTCTTCAGCGTTGATCCGGCATTCCAGCGAGTGACCGCGGATCACCACGTCATCCTGCGTGAACGACAGCTTGTTGCCAGCGGCGATGCTGAGCATCTCCTTGACGATGTCGATACCGGTGACCATTTCCGAAACCGGGTGCTCCACCTGAACACGGGTGTTCATTTCGATGAAGTAGAAACGACCGTTTTCGTACAGGAACTCGAAAGTGCCCGCGCCACGGTAACCGATGTCGATGCACGCCTTGACGCAGCGAGCCAGAACTTCCTGGCGAGCCTGCTCGTCGATGCCCGGTGCCGGCGCTTCTTCGAGAACCTTCTGGTGACGACGTTGCAGCGAGCAATCGCGGTCGCCCAGATGGATGGCCTGGCCTTGGCCGTCGGACAGCACCTGTACTTCGACGTGACGCGGATTGGTCAGGAATTTTTCCAGATAGACCATCGGGTTGCCGAACGCCGCGCCTGCTTCGGAGCGGGTCAGTTTTGCCGAGGCGATCAGGTCTTCTTCCTTGTGCACTACGCGCATGCCGCGACCACCGCCGCCGCCAGCGGCTTTGATGATCACCGGGTAGCCGACTTCACGACCAATGCGCAGCGCCGTTTCTTCGTCTTCCGGCAACGGGCCGTCGGAACCTGGAACGGTTGGCACGCCTGCTTCGATCATCGCGTGCTTGGCCGATACCTTGTCGCCCATCAGGCGAATGGTGTCGGCTTTCGGGCCGATGAAAGCGAAGCCGGAGTTCTCGACCTGCTCGGCAAAATCGGCGTTTTCCGCGAGGAAACCGTAGCCTGGGTGAATGGCGGTAGCGCCAGTCACTTCAGCGGCAGCGATAATGGCCGGGATGTGCAGATAAGACTGGGCGGCAGACGCCGGGCCGATGCAGACGGATTCGTCTGCCAGACCCAGGTGCATCAGCTCTTTATCGGCCTTGGAGTAAACGGCGACGGTCTTGATGCCCATCTCTTTGAAGTCACCCTGATTAACCAG
>NZ_JBIUWN010000019.1:4895-5363 GCF_044743485.1 Pseudomonas sp. NPDC087614
GCCGGCCCCCCGCGGCCGGACGGACTCCCCCCGCGGGCCGTCGTCGACGAGGATGGACTCGATCACACCGCTGGTTTCAGCTTCGATGTGGTTCATCATCTTCATGGCTTCAACGATGCACAGGGTGTCGCCTTTCTTCACGGTCTGGCCGACTTCGACGAAGGACGGCGAGGTTGGCGAAGACTTGCGGTAGAAAGTGCCGACCATCGGCGAGCGGGCAACGGTGCCGTTCAGCGCTGGAGCAGCAGCGGCAGCCGGGGCGGCAGCAGCCACCGGAGCAGCAGCAGCGACAGGTGCCGCGGCCGGCGCTTGCATCGGAGCTGGCGCGTAGTACTGCTGAGCCGGGGTCTTGCTGTGGCGGCTGATACGTACGGACTCTTCGCCTTCCTTGATCTCGAGCTCGTCGATGCCGGACTCTTCCAGCAATTCGATCAGTTTCTTAACTTTACGGATATCCATGAATCATCA
>NZ_JBIUWN010000019.1:5373-78921 GCF_044743485.1 Pseudomonas sp. NPDC087614
TTCAAGCTGCTCTAGTGCAGCCTCCAGGGCCAGTCGGTAACCGCTGGCGCCAAGGCCGCAGATCACTCCTACCGCTACGTCGGAGAAGTAAGAGTGATGGCGGAAAGGTTCGCGTTTGTGCACGTTGGACAAATGCACTTCGATGAATGGGATGCTCACTCCCAGCAGCGCGTCACGTAATGCGACACTTGTGTGCGTAAAAGCCGCTGGATTGATCAGGATGAAGTCCACCCCTTCGCCGCGAGCGGCGTGGATGCGGTCGATCAATTCGTACTCGGCATTGCTTTGCAGATACAGCAGATGATGGCCTGCTTCGCGGGCGCGGCGTTCCAGGTCCTGATTGATCTGCGCCAGGGTCGTCGACCCATAGGTGCCCGGTTCACGGGTGCCGAGCAGGTTCAGGTTGGGGCCGTGCAGCACCAGTAGGGTTGCCATCCGCGTAGTCCTTGTCATGAGTGAGCAATCGTCAGAACCCGGCGACTATGCCGCAAAGGCTTTGTGACTGTCCAGTTCTATGCAATAGCCAGCACGATGGCCGATGTTTGCGCGAAATTTGTGACCGTGTCATTAAATCCGGTCATTTGTGATGGTTGGACGCCTTCGTGAGCAAGCTCGCACAGGATTGTGAACAACACCGATTGATTGTGGGAGATTGCCCGCAAAGGCGATCGATCAAACGCGGAAGGCCTGAACGGCTGTATGCAGTTGCCCGCCCAGCACCAGCAGGTTCTCACCCTGTTCACGTCCCTGACCGATTCGCAGCAAGTTATCCCCACCCAGTTGATGAATCCGTTCGCTGTGATCGCGAATCTCGCTGACCGCGCCGCTCTGCTGGGCGGTGACATCGGCAATGCGAATTGCCGTGTCGGAAATGGTCTGGATCGCGCCAACGATTTTATCCAGCGCGCCATCCGCCGCTTGCGCCTGATTGGCCGTGGCTTCGGCGTGTTCGACCTGCGCGCGCATGCCTTCGACCGATTGCCGGGCGGCGGTTTGCAGGCCAGCGATCAGTGTTTGGATTTCTGCCGTCGCTCCCGCCGTCCGCTGCGCGAGCGAGCGCACTTCCTCGGCCACCACGGCGAAACCGCGGCCCATTTCTCCGGCGCGTGCCGCTTCAATCGCTGCGTTCAGCGCCAGCAGGTTGGTCTGGTCGGCAATCGAGCGGATCACCGTCAGTACGCCGCCAATGGTCGCCGACTCTTCGGCCAGATGCTCGATCATCTGCGCGTTGCCCTGCACTTCACCCACCAGCGCGTGCAGTCCCGTCAGGCTCTGGCCGATGACGGTCTGGCCGTGTTCGACGGCCAGGCCTGCATGGCGACTGGCATCTGCTGCCTGCTGAGCATCGTCGGCGACTTGCTGGATGGTGGCCTCAAGTTCGCCGAGAGAGTCACGGATCAGCGCCGTATCACCGGCCTGATGTTCGGCGCCGCTGTGCAAATCGTTGCTCAGTTCGGCGAGGGTCCGACTGCTGCCCGCCACTTGCTCGGCATTGCCGCGAATGGTGCCGACCAGATCGACCAGATAGGCACGCAGGCGGTTGAGCGAGGCTTCGATGTCGTGCAGTTCGCGGTTGGTTTTGCCCAACTGAATGTCACGGCTGAAATCGCCTTCGGCCCAGGTCGACAGTGCAGGTGCCAGGTGGGTCAGGGTGCGGGCCAGCCGTCGCTGCAGGGTATCGATCAGCAGCGCAATCAACAGAATCAAGCCGATCATCGCGCCCTGCATGAGTCGCACTTCGCCCTGGATTTGTCCGTGCTGGGCGCGCACCACCGGCTCCAGTCCGGCGATGGCTTGCTGCACGGCGGCGATTTTCAAGTGTGTGGCGCTGCTCAGGTCCGTGCGTTTCTGGATCTGCTCGCGGGTGCGTTCCAGCTCCGCCGGGTAGCGGCCGAGCAGGCTGTTGAGTTCACGCTTGAGGCCGACACCGGCGTCTTCGGCGACGGTTTTTTCGGTGTTCTCGATGCCCATCATCGCGGCGAAGTCATCGCTGTTCGATTCATTGCTGGCGACCACGCCGAGCAGGGGCAGGGCGTCGATCACCTGCGCCTGGGCGCGGATGTTGCTGACTTCTCGCTCAACGTCGGCGGCTAGTTCGCTGCGTCCGCTGCTGACCAGTTTGTCCCGCGCCAACGACAGTTTGCCCACGTGCTGAGACGCGACGAGGAGCGGCGTCAGGTAGGCCGCGTTGCCATTGGCGTAAGAGCTGAGTTGCTCGAGGCTGGCGCTCAGTTCGCGTTCGGCCTGCAGCAGTAATGCCTGCGGATCACCGGCCAGTTTGCCGGCAGCGAGCAGATCGGTTTTGCTGAATTCTTCGAGGCTCGACAGGCTCGGGTGCAGCGTGTCGGCCAGTGCCTTAGGCCAGTCGCCGAGTTCTTTTTGCAAGCCTTCGATGGCCTGGCTGGCGCTGCTCAGGCGCAGTGCATCGCCACTGGCAAGGTAGTCCTCGACATTGCGCGCCACCTCGTTCTGAAATTGCTGCGACAGTCCCAGATAACGCTCCATCAGCAGATACGGACGCTCCAGGGCTTTTTGCGACCACCACAGGGTGGCGCCGAGTGCCACGCACACGGCGACCAGCAGCAGAGTATTGAGATTGGTGAGCAACTTCAGGCGCATGACGGCTACCAACGGCAGAAATGGTAAGCGCCTGAATTTATTGCGGTTCTATTACAAGGTTATGACCGAATCGGTTGATTCCGATGAAAAGATGGCACTTTGCTTTGAGTCCCGCGCGGCCTGCACCCGATTACGTCCCGCACCCTTGGCGCGGTACAGCGCTTCGTCGGCTTGGCTGGCCATCATCAGGCTGTCGGAATCGTCATGCATTTCCACCACGCCCGCGCTGAAGGTGCACCACAAGTCTTGCGGTTGCGCAGGGTAGTGGATTTCGGCAAAGCGTTGACGAATCTCGTCGAGCACTTTGTGCGCGGCTTCGATATCGGTGTCAGGCATGACGATGGCGAATTCTTCGCCGCCGTACCGGCCGATGAAATCGGTTTTGCGCAGACGTTGCTTGAGAAACAGTGCGAGGCTTTTGATCACGCGGTCGCCCATTGGGTGGCCGTGGCTGTCATTGACCCGTTTGAAGTGGTCGATGTCGAGCATCGCAAAGCTCAGCGGCTTGTTCTCGCGGCGGGCGCGGAACGAGCAGTCTTCGAGCAACTGCAGAATGTGCGTGTGGTTGTACAAACCGGTCAGGCTGTCGCGCACCATCCGCGCCTTGAGGTTGCGCGCTCGGGCGGCGCGGTTGCGCACGGTGGTGATCAGGTGGCGTGGCTTGATCGGTTTGGTCAGGAAGTCGTCGCCGCCCTCGCTCATGGCGTCGAGCTGTTTATCCAGATCGTCTTCGGCCGACAGGTAAATGATCGGCACACTGACGTAGCGGTCGTTGTGGCGGATCACCTTGGCCAACTCAGTGCCTGTGCAGGCCGGCATGTACATGTCGAGGATGATCAGGTCTGGCTGGAAATCCGCCAGTTCGGCCATGGCCTGAATTGGTTCGATCAGCGTGCGGGTGACGATCCCGGCGCTGTTGAGCAGGCGTTCGGTGTGCAAGGCCTGGGCGCGGGAATCATCGATGATCAGCACTTTATAAGGTTCGTACTGAGCGACGCAGGTGAGGACTTCGATCTTCTCCAGCAGGCTCGACGCTTCGAGGGTGCCGGTGAGAAATTCCTGACCGCCGGCGCGCACGGCGGCGAGACGGGTCGGGGTGTCGGTTTCGTGCAGGCTGAAGAACAGCAACGGTAGCGGCTCGTCCAGGCCCACTTGCGCTTCGGCGGCGAGCTTCAGACCCACGCCAGCGCCGCTGAAATCCACGTCCATGACGATCGCGGCCGGCAAACGCTCGACCATCGAGGAGCGAAACGCTGGCACGCTATCAAGCGCCTGAGCGCTCAGGCCGAAAAATTCCAGTTGTTTGGCCAGCCGCTCTGCGCGGTCGTGGTCCTGCAGCATGACGTAGATCGGTTTGCGCAGCGGCGGCAGAAAGGTCTGGTCGAGTTGGTCGCCATGGCGCAGGCCGGTGCGCGACAGGCGCTGCATCAGGCGATTGAGTTCAGTGATCAATCCGCTGCTCAGTCGGCCACGATTGGCATCCACCGCTTCCAGCGATTGACCGATGTGGCGCGCAAGCTGGGTGTGTTCGGGCTGTTCGAAGCGCTCGGCAAAACGCAGCAGGCGCAAGTTGGCCTCGCTCAGTTCGGCGAGGTCGACGGTGGACCACTCACTGCGTTGCAGGCGCTGCCATATCTCAAGAATCTGACGTGCCTGATGAATTACCCGCTGGGCAAAGTGGTGCTTGAGACGCTCACGGCTGGGGTCTTCTGGCTCGGTCATATCCTGACTACTAGTTAGGCTGCATGCTGAGATCGACTGGTGGCTCTATGCTAGCACCTCTTTTCCCTTAGACGAGTGTCATGAGTCAATAATCTGCAGTGCGTCACTATTCAGTTCCTGACCCGTTGGTTTTGTTTTTGACCTGTTCATCGGCGAAGTCCCGTTGAATCGGCAATTTGCTGTGTGATCTGCTTAACTCTGAGTGATTTTCAGGTGCCCATCTCATCAGTGCAGTGAATGCGCTGTGCGAGGGTTTTCACTGCCCTGAGACGCTATGGATGTGGGGAGTCGGTATCAGGGAAACCCTTAGTTCAAATGTTGCTTCATTCGCTCGAACGAATTACTGCTTATCTTTAATGGCGGGTGCCGGCCCAAGGCACGTTGTTGTATGGTTGTGGTCGAACCGTTGAACCCAAGTGATTGAAAGGATATCGCCATGCTGGACTGGAAAAACCGCGCGGGCAGCGCGCCTGAACGTGCTGCCGAGCCGAAGTCGGCAACCCGCAGCTATGCCGGCGGGGTGTTGTTCAGCCGTGCGCTGGCCACGCTGGTCGGCATCTATCTATTGGTGACCATCGGCCTTGGCTGGTACTGGAGCCAGGAGCCGGCGCTGTTTGCGGTGGCACAAAACGCGCAGGTGGCTGCCGAGAAAGAAGGCAAGCAAATGGTGATCGGCTACACCACCGTCGAAACCCTCAAGACCGTTGCCAGCACCTTGCTCGACAAACCGGGCGGTTACATTTCCAATGACCGCTTCCCGCCAGGCCTGTGGATGGACAACACGCCGAGCTGGGAATATGGCGTACTGGTGCAAGTGCGCGACTTGACCCGTGCCCTGCGCAAAGACTTCGCCCGTTCGCAATCGCAGTCGGCGGAAGATGCCGATCTGGCCAAGGCCGAACCGCGTTTCAACTTCGACAACAAGAGCTGGATCCTGCCATCCAGTGAGTCGGAGTATCAGGAAGGCATCAACTCCTTGAGCCGTTATCAGGCACGCTTGTCTGATCCGACCCAGAAAAACGCGCTGTTCTACGCCCGTGCCGATAACCTGAACAACTGGCTGGGCGATGTCGGCACCCGCTTGGGTTCGCTGTCGCAACGGCTTTCGGCAAGCGTTGGCCGGGTCAAACTCAACACCGCGCTGAAAACCGAAGCGCCGGCCGTTGGCCAAGTGCCGCAGGTCGACGAAGAAGTTGTCGAAACCCCGTGGATGCAGATCGACAATGTTTTCTACGAAGCTCGCGGTCAGGCCTGGGCGCTGTCGCACTTGCTGCGCGCCATCGAAGTCGACTTCGCCGACGTGCTGGCGAAGAAGAACGCCACCGTCAGCGTGCGTCAGATCATCCGCGAACTGGAAGCCTCGCAGGAGCCTGTCTGGAGCCCGATGATCCTCAACGGCAGTGGCTTCGGCGTGTTGGCCAACCATTCGCTGGTCATGGCCAACTATATTTCCCGGGCCAACGCCGCCGTCATCGATTTGCGTCAACTGCTCAATCAGGGCTGATTCATGACTCAGAGCGCCAAAGAGGCGGCGCATCGCGCTGCCTCGGATGCCGAACACATTGCCTGGGTTGACGAGCAGGACAACCTGCTCGGTGCCTTGGTACGTGCCGATTTGCGCGATAGAGGGCTGATCGGTCGCGGCACTTACATCATGCTGTTCAATTCTGCCGGCGACCTTTGCGTACACCGGCGCACGTTGAGCAAGGCCATTTATCCCGGTTACTGGGACGTGGCGGCCGGCGGCATGGTTCAGGCGAATGAGACTTACGCCGAGTCGGCGGCCCGTGAGCTGGAAGAGGAACTGGGTGTGAGCGGCGTTGAACTTACCGCTCACGACCATTTCTACTTCGAAGACACCGGCAACCGTCTGTGGTGTTCGGCGTTTTCCGCGGTGTGGGATGGTCCGCTGATCCTGCAGCCCGAGGAAGTGCTGGAAGCGCGCTTCATTCCCGTCGAACAAGTGATGCGCGAAATCGAGCAAAAGCCTTATTGCCCGGACTCTTTAGCTGCGCTCAAGCGCTATCTGAAGGCTCAGCAAAGCGACGTCGCAAAGAACACATAAATTGGCGCTGATTGGCTCTTAGCAATCGGCGTTTTTGCCGTTACACTGCGCGACCTTTTCAAGCTGTACCGGACTGCTTTCAGTGAAGCGTCGGTGCAGTAGCGCTGCCCCTGCCTGAGTGGGGCTTCGCGGTCGATAACCTTGCCCAAGGTTGCGATCAGTCTTTGTCCTCCCAAGAGGATTGCCGGTGGCCAAAAAAGCCGCATCCTTCGCCGCCCTAGGTGGCCTGGTATTTTCCACCGACGCAGGTCGTCATTGCCCGGAATGCAGTAAACCGGTGGACGCCTGTATCTGCAAACAAACCGTGATCCCGGCCGGTGACGGCATTGCCCGCGTGCGTCGCGAGAGCAAGGGCCGTGGCGGCAAGACGGTGACCACCATCACCGGCGTGCCGCTGGCTGAAGACGCGCTCAAAGAGTTGGCGACAACGTTGAAGAAACGTTGCGGCACCGGTGGGGCGTTGAAAGACGGGATCATCGAAATCCAGGGCGATCATGTCGAGCTACTCTTGGCTGAGCTGATCAAGCACGGTTTCAAAGCGAAGAAGTCCGGCGGCTAGCAGCCTCTGTGAAACCCACCTGCGGCTTGATCCGGTTCTGAACAGTTTCAGCATCGGCGTCGTCTCCATGGTTTCACAGAGCCTGTTCATGACCGGTTTCTAAACTCCACGCTGTCAGCGCGGTCTACCGCCGCGCTGACGAACCGTCATTTTCATTCTTTAGACTGCGCCGGCCTGAGATCAGGCGACGCACTATGACTTCTTTATAGGGGACTTCGATGTCCGTAAGACGCACACGCAAAGAAGATGGCAGCCAATGGACAGTTGCGGACAGCCGCAGTGTTTACGGGATTCGCCATTGGGGGGCCGGGTATTTCGCGATCAATGACGCCGGTCGCGTCGAAGTTCGTCCGAACGGCCCGAACAGTTCGCCTATCGACTTGTTCGAGCAAGTCGACCAACTGCGCCAAAGCGGTTTGTCCTTGCCGTTGCTGGTTCGCTTCCCCGACATCCTGCAAGACCGTGTCCGTCAACTGACCGGTGCTTTCGATGCGAACATCGAGCGCCTGGAGTACCAGAGCAAGTACACCGCGCTGTACCCGATCAAGGTTAACCAGCAAGAAGCGGTGATCGAGAACATCATCGCCACTCAGGACGTCTCCATCGGTCTGGAAGCCGGCTCCAAGCCTGAGCTGCTGGCCGTGCTGGCACTGGCGCCGAAGGGCGGCACCATCGTCTGCAACGGTTACAAGGACCGCGAGTTCATTCGTCTGGCGCTGATGGGCCAGAAGCTCGGTCACAACGTGTTCATCGTCATCGAAAAAGAGTCCGAAGTCGCGCTGGTGATCGACGAAGCCGCCTCGCTCAAGGTCAAGCCACAGGTCGGCCTGCGCGTGCGTCTGTCGTCGCTGGCGTCGTCCAAGTGGGCGGACACCGGTGGTGAGAAGTCCAAGTTCGGTCTGTCGGCGGCGCAACTGCTGTCGGTGGTCGAGCGCTTCCGCGCGGCCGGCCTGGATCAAGGCATTCGCCTGCTGCACTTTCACATGGGTTCGCAGATTGCCAACCTGGCTGACTATCAGCACGGCTTCAAGGAAGCGATCCGTTACTACGGCGAGCTGCGCAATCTTGGTCTGCCGGTCGATCACATCGATGTGGGCGGCGGTCTGGGCGTCGACTACGACGGCACGCACTCGCGCAACGCCAGTTCGATCAACTACGACATGGATGATTACGCCGGTGTCGTGGTCGGGATGCTCAAGGAGTTCTGCGACGCGCAGAGCCTGCCGCACCCGCACATCTTCTCCGAAAGCGGCCGTTCGCTGACCGCGCACCACGCGATGCTGGTGGTGCAGGTAACCGACGTCGAGAAACACAACGACGACGTGCCGAAGATCGAGAACAAGGAATCGCTGCCGGAAACCGTGCAGTGGCTGGTTGACCTGCTGGGTCCGACCGACATTGAAATGGTCACCGAAACCTACTGGCGCGCCACGCACTACATGAGCGACGTGGCAGCTCAGTACGCCGACGGCAAACTGACCCTGGCCGAGAAAGCCCTGGCCGAGCAGTGCTACTTCGCCGTGTGCCGTCGCCTGCACAACTCGCTGAAAGCCCGTCAGCGTTCGCACCGTCAGGTACTCGACGAGCTCAACGACAAGCTGGCCGACAAGTACATCTGCAACTTCTCGGTGTTCCAGAGCCTGCCGGACACCTGGGCCATTGATCAGGTACTGCCGATCATCCCGCTGCACCGCCTCGACGAAGAGCCGCTGCGTCGTGCCGTGCTGCAGGATCTGACCTGCGACTCCGATGGCAAGATCAACCAGTACGTCGACGAGCAGAGCATCGAGACCAGCCTGCCCGTGCACGGCCTGAACGAAGGTGAAGACTACTTGCTGGGTGTGTTCCTGGTCGGCGCCTATCAGGAAATCCTCGGCGACATGCACAACCTGTTCGGTGACACCGATTCGGTGAACATCTACCAGAACGCCGATGGCAGCGTGTACCACGCCGGCATCGAAACCCACGACACCATCGAAGACATGCTGCGTTACGTGCACTTGTCGCCGGAAGAACTGATGACTCACTACCGCGACAAATGCGCCAGTGCCCGCATCAGTGCCAGCGAACGTACGCAATTTCTCGATGCCTTGCGTCTGGGCCTGACCCGCTCCTCCTACCTGTCCTCCTGAGGCCAGGTTGCAATCTCGCCGGGTTGTCTGAAATTTTCCCAAACGCTGCGGAAAAATCGGATGGCTCGGTGGGATACATCCCAAAATCTTCGCGAAATGCTTGGCTATCCAGGCCGGCAAAGTCATCCGGTCTGCTTTTCGCGTAGGTCATTTCCTAAGTTGTACTTCGGCACTCTACTCGGCACGGGGTCTCGGCGAGAATCCCCGACCGCCCCTCCTGTAGAGATCCGCCCATGTTCGATCCAGTCAACGAGTCGTCGTTTCGTCTCGATGTAGCGGGCCTGTCCGCCCCTTTCGAAGTCCTGGCCTTTACCGGTAGCGAAGCCCTCAGCGAGCCTTTTGCGTTCGAGATCGATGTGTTGATCGACGATCCGCAGCTGGATCTCGCCGGCCTGCTTTACCGTTCGGCGTTCCTGTGTTTCGGACCGTCGGGGGAGGGCTTGCACGGGCAGTTGCAGAGTCTTGTCCAGCATGAGCACGGGCACGGTTCGCGGCTGAGCCGGATCCGTCTGGGGCCGAAACTCGGTTGCCTCGATCTGCGTATCAGTCAGCGGATATTCAGTGGCCGAACGGTGCCGCAGATCATCGATCAGGTACTCAGGGAACACGGGATTGTCGGCGCTCAGCGACGCTTCGCGTTGCGCGGCGACTACCCGGCCCGCACGTTCTGCACGCAATACCGTGAGTCCGATCTGCAACTGCTCCAGCGCTTGTGCGCGCAGGCACGGATTCACTATTTCTTTGAACACGCGCACGACCGGCATTGCCTGGTGTTCGGCGATGATCCGGCACAGTTGCCATTGGCTGACGTCGCGCAGTATCAAGGCGAGCACGCCGATCCTTTTTCTTCTCCCGCGGTACACCATTGGCAATTGCTGGAATCGTTTCAGGGCGAGGGCGCGTGGCAGGCGCCAAATGCCGAAGGACGCAGTGATTTGGCGGCGTTGCGCAGCGGTCAATGGCTGCGCCTGGCCGATCATCCGTTCGCCGAGTGCAATCGCCATTGGTTGTTGACGCGGATTGAACATAGCGCGGATCCGGCCCTTGATCTGCCCTATGCCAACCGACTGTTCGGCGCGCTGCAGTTGCCGCCGTCTGCGGCGGCCGCAATGCCGTCGAGACCACGCATGCACAGCCTGCAGCGGGCCTGGGTGGTGACGGTCGATGAGCCGCAGCCTGACTGCAGGCGGCCGGTGGCGGTGCAGTTCGATTGGCTCTATCAGGGCGAAGGTGCGGCGCCGAGTCATTGTTGGCTGCCGCTCGCACCGGCCTTGGCCGATGCGCCGTTGGCGGCGCTGAGCGATGGCGTGGAAGTGGTGGTGAGTTTCTTTGAGGGCGATCCAGATCAACCGGTGATCAGCGGCGTTCTCCTGCCGTCGGTCATGGAGGCGCAGATCAGCGATGAGCCGCCGGTGCCTGTGCCGGACCGGCTGGTGAGTGAAGGCTTGCAGCAACTGCTGACGTCGGGCGAACCATTATTGCTGCTGTGCCTGATTCCGGGAGGTGGCAGTTTCAGCCACTGCGCAGAGTCGGTCTGCAGTTGTCGGCTGGTCGCGGCGCTTGAACAGAGCGGCGCAACATGAGTGGCGCGGCGCATGAGCCGACGGCGCAATGGCTGTTGCTCGACGGCGCGGATGCCGCGCGGGCATTGACGGTATTGCATCAGGGCTTCCCCGGAGTGCGGCGCTTCAGGCTGTTTGACGGTACCGAGTTTCAACCGGTCAGTGAGCACGGTCCGGTGCTGGTCGACTTGCACGATTGCCCGGCATTGGCGTCGTTGTGTCACAGCGACCCGGATACCTGGCGCGGTCTGCTGCTGGGCAGCGAGGCAACGGCGCAGGAGCTGCTCAGCCACTTGCAGCGCATGCTCACGGTCTCGTTCGGCTTGAGCCATCGGGCCTTGCTCAGCTATTACAACCGCCAGACCGCGAGCTATTTTTTCGACGCCTGCGACGCTGGCGAATTGAGTCGCTGGCTCGGGCCGATCCGCCTGTTGCGTTGGTTCGGTGGCACCTGGGCCGACTACGCGATTGGCAGTCAGGGTTGGCAGCAGTTGCGTAACCCCGGGCTGGCCGTCGAGCCACTGAACATCGAAGAAAACCTCACCCGTCGTCAGCGCGAGCGCCTGCAAACCTGCCTGCTGGAGCAGCACATCTGGCGCTGGTGCCAATCGTTGGGAACCGATTACGCGGCAATGGCCTCCCATGTCCAGCAAGGCCTGGAGCTGGGGTTCAGCGACCGCACCGTGCTCGATGGCTGGTTGTGGCTACGCTTGCTGCATCCGCGTGCCGTGCTGGTGCCTCCCCCGGTGGGGCTGACCCAGCAGGAGCGGCTTGACCATGTACGTCGCCAGTGGCACGGCGATCAATTTTGAGATGAGGTTCTGCGCGTATGGCAGGTTTTTTCCGGCAAGGGTTCGGCGCAATGCTGGGGGGCGTGTTGCTGTTGGCACTGAGCGGTTGTTCACCGGTCAAACTGCTCAATGCGCTGACCCCGGACACCACGTTCGACAAAACCACGGGCATTGCTTATGGCGACGATCCCCGGCAGAAGCTCGATGTGTATGTGCCGCATCATGCGTTGCCGGATGCGCCGGTGGTGGTGTTTTTCTACGGTGGCAGTTGGAACAGTGGCGAGCGTGAAGACTACACGTTTGTCGGTGAGGCGCTGGCATCGCGGGGGATAGTCGCGGTGGTGGCGGATTATCGCTTGTATCCGCAGGTGCGTTACCCGCAGTTCTTGCAGGACGGCGCCCGGGCGGTTGCCTGGACCAAAACGCACATCCGCGAGTTTTCCGGCAATCCGCAGCGCTTGTATCTGATGGGCCACAGCTCCGGTGGCTACAACGCGGCGATGCTGGCGCTGGACAAGGACTGGCTCGCGGCGGTGGGCATGTCGCCCGGTGACATCAGCGGCTGGATCGGTCTGGCCGGGCCTTATGATTTTCTGCCGATCAAGAATCCAGACGTGCGCCCGGTGTTTTTCTGGCCGGACTCACCGCCGCAATCGCAGCCTATCAATCACGTCAGTCGCCACGCTCCACCGGCTCTGCTGATCGCCGCGAACAAAGATGATCTGGTCAACCCGACACGCAACACCGGCGGCCTTGCGCGCAAACTGCGCGAGGTCGGGGTGCCGGTGCAGGATTTGTATTACTCGCGGCCCAATCACATAACGCTGGTGGCGACGCTGTCACGGCCACTGCGTCGACTGGCGCCGGTGCTTGATCAAGTGGTCGGGTTCATCGAACACACGCCGACTCAGTGAGTCGCGCCGCTGAACCAACCGTCGTTGCGCTTGAGCCAGAGGGCTTGCGCGCCGAGGGTGAGACTGCGCAGCACCATGAACAACAGAAACGTTATCCACAGACCGTGATTGCCCAAACCTTGCAGCGCCCACGCGAACGGCACCAGCAGTAGCACTGTCAGCAGCATGCCGTTGCGCATTTCGCGCGCACGGGTGGCACCGATGAACAGACCGTCGAGCAGGTAACTCCAGACCGCAATCAACGGCAGCACGGCGAGGTAGGGCAGATAAACGAACGCCGTGTCGCGCACGCTCTGGATGTTGGTCTGCATTTCGATAAACACATGCCCCGCCAGCAAAAACAGCGTGGCGAATCCGAGGCTGGCGATCAGCGACCAACCGCCGGCCACCACCAGAGAACGGCGCAACGCGAGGCGATCACGGGCACCGATGGCGTGTCCACACAACGCCTCGACCGCGTGTGCCAGACCGTCCAGCGCATGAGCAGTCAGCAGCAGGCCGTTGAGCAGCAATGCGTTGGCCGCGACAGTGGCATCGCCGAGACGAGCGCCTTGCACGGTGATCATGAAAAACACTGATTGCAGCGCCAGGCTGCGGATGAAAATGTCGCGATTGACCGCCAGTAGCGGGCGCCAGCTCTGCCACACCTTGAGGGCGGCCCAGACAATATGCCCCGGATAGGCGCGCAATGCTTTGCGGGTCAGCATTAGCCCCAGAAGGGCACCGCTCCATTCGGCGATCACGGAAGCCCGAGCCGAGCCGACCACGCCCCAGTCCAGCCCCATGACGAACCACAGGTTTAGCACGATGTTGATCAGGTTGGTGGTCAGCAGTATCGCCAGCGGCGCCCGGGCGTTCTGCGTGCCGAGGAACCAGCCGACCAGCGCGTAACTGGCCAGCGCGGCGGGCAAGCCGAACAACCGGGTGTGGAAAAAGTCGCGGGTCAGTTGATCAAGTTCCGCCGACGGTTGCATGAAGTGCAACGCCACGCCGCTGAACGGTACGCCCAAAGTGCCGAGCACCAGCGACAGTCCCAGCGCCAGCAGCAGACCTTGCAACAGAATTTGCCGCAACGCCGCGCCATCACTGCGCCCGGCCGCTTGCGCGGCGAAGCCTGTGGTGCCCATGCGCAGAAAACCCATGGCCCAGGCGAGAAAGGTGTACAGGCTGGCGCCCACCGCCACCGCACCCAATTGATGGGCGTGAGGCAGGTGGCCGATGACGGTGCTGTCGACCAGCGCCACCAGTGGTACGGAAATATTGGAAAGGATCATCGGCGCAGCAAGCGCCCAGACCTTGCGGTGAGTCGGGCGATCACGCCAGTCGGCAATCAGGTTGGACATGCGGGCTCCTTGGGGGAGCGGGGATTGTAGCGATTGATGCGGGTTGCAAGGCGATCAATTGTGGGGGCGAGCCTGCTCGCTCCCACAGGGTTTTGCGGTGTCAGTGGATGATCCAGCTCAGCAGCCATAACCCCAGCAGCAACCAGATGATCCCGGCAATGATCGATGCATTCATGAATGCGCGGATCGCGGACCACAGCAGCATCAAGCCGACGATCAGCGCGATGATGCTGATGATCGACGTATCCATGCCCAAGGTCCTGGCCAAACCGTCGACAAAGTTGCCGCCGGCATTGCTCAACAGGTTGAACAGCCCGCTGAGGCCATCAACGATAAAGCGGATGACCGAGCCGAGTGCCTGGCCGAGCCATTCGAAAAAGCTTTCTACCTGCATGTGTGCATCCTGATGAAAGAGCTGAGCCTTGGGCCACAACGTGGGTGGCCGAGTTCCCTGCAACTATAGAGGGTTTGCCTCAATCCTGTGACAGCCCCTTGCCTTCAACCGGCATCCCCCCGAAGCTATACGCCTTCAGGAGAGCCCGATGAACCTTGTTGAACTGACCGAACGCCTGCACGCCATTCGCGACCGCAATGACTGGCGGCAATTTCACAGCCCGAAAAACCTCGCCATGGCCGCCAGTGTCGAGATGTCCGAACTGGTGGAAATCTTCCAGTGGCTGAGCGAAGACCAGTCGCGTCAGTTGCCGGCGGACAAACTGGCCCACGCCGGGCAGGAAGTCGGCGATATCGTCCTGTATCTGTTACTGCTGTGCAGCGAGTTGGGGTTGGACATGAATGACGTGGTGCGCAGCAAGCTCGCCGACAGCGAACGGCGGTTCAGCTGATGAGCGACCGGCATTTCGATCAGTTGGCGACCCGTTTCGCCGAAAAAATCTACGGCGGTGCCAAAGGCGCGATTCGCCTCGCAGTGTTGCAGGCGGACCTTGCCGAAGCGCTGCCGGATCGACCGTTGCGCGTATTGGACATCGGTGGCGGGTTGGGCCACATGTCGCTGTGGCTGGCCGAGCGCGGGCATGATGTGACCTTTACCGAGCCGGCCGAGCCGATGCTTGAAGGTGCGCGCCAGCGGTTTGCCGATGCCGGGCAAACCGCGACGTTCATTCAGGCGCCGTGGCAGGAACTGCTCGGGCAACTGACCGAACCCTATGATCTGGTGATCTGCCACGCGGTGCTGGAATGGCTGGCCGAACCCCACGCGATCCTGCCGGTGTTGCATCAACTGACCACGCCCGGCGGCTGGCTGTCCCTGGCGTTCTACAACCGTGATGCGCTGATCTACCGCAACCTGCTCAAAGGCCATTTCAAGAAGATGCGCAAGAACGTCATGGCCGGCGAAAAACAAAGCCTGACCCCGCAGATGCCCCTCGACCCACGGGAACTGGCGACGCAACTCGCAGGCCTGTGGCAGGTCGAAACCCAAAGCGGGGTGAGGGTGTTCCACGATTACATGCCGGTCGAATTCCAGGCCCGCGCCGAACTCGTGGATTTGCTCGAGATGGAACTCGCTCACCGTCGTCACCCAAGCTTCGCCGGGCTTGGGCGTTACTTGCACTGGATCTGCCGGCCGATCTGATCGGAGCCTGAAATGAACGCTCAATGCGGGTTATTGCTGATGTGTCTGGGGTTGGCCGCCTGCCAGGGCAACAACCCCTATGTGGCGCAGTCGCTACCCTTGCCGCCCGCGCCGCCGCAAGCGGCCAACACCTTTGATCGCAGCGCCTACCCGGCGCCACCACGCGATTACGGGCGTTATCGCAGTTGGGCGTGGCTCAACGGACAATTGCCACCCGGCACCGCGTGGGCCGATTCGGCGCAAGTGGCCGAAGCGGTCAGCAATGGGCTGGACCAGCGCGGCTTGCGCCCGTTGCATGACAACCGCCCGGCCGACCTGTTGGTCAGCGCCCGTCTGAGCCTGCAAACCCGCCTGCGCCAGGTGCAGGACAACAGCGGTTACTACGGCGGATACGGCGGCTATGACCGTTATGGTCGCGGTTACGGGATGTACAACACGGTGCCCATCGTGCGCACTTATCAAGAGCAGGTAGTGGTGGTGCAGGTCGACTTGTTCGATGCCGGCACCGGTCAACCGGTCTGGAGTGCCAGCGCCGAAACGGCGGACAACGGCAGCCAGATCGATCGCACCGATGCCATTCGCGAGGCTGTGGAAAAAGCCTTGTCGGCGTATCCTCCGAGTTAGCGCTCAGCAATGGGGGCGCTGTCGCAGGTTCATGTCTTCAACCGGAGAAATTCCATGTTCCGCCGTCTCGTTTTACTGGCCATGGCCGCGCTGCTCAGCGCCTGCGCCGTCAACCCGGTCAATCATGACTTCGATGCCAGCCGCGACTTTGCCGCGTATCGCAGTTGGAGCTGGAAAGAGCCCGCCCTGCAATACCGCCCCGATGACCCTCGGATCAGGAGCGACCTGACCGAACAACGCATTCGCCAGGCGGTCGCCGATCAACTCGATCAGCGCGGCTTGCGCCCGGCCACGGCCGGCGCCAAGGGTGATTTGAGTGTGCAGACTTACCTGATCGTCGAGGATCGTCAGCAGCAAGTGACGACCAACTATGGCGGCGGTTGGGGTGGGCCGTGGAATGGTTACTGGGGCGCGCCGATGTACAACGAAACGCGCAACATCACCTACAAGGTCGCGACCCTCCAGATTGACCTGCTCGATGGCAAGGACGGCAAACTGGTGTGGCGCGGCAGCGATGAGCGCATGCTCAGCAGCACCCCCAACCCGGCGGATCGCAGCGCTGCGGTTCGAGAAACGGTCGGCCGGATTCTGGCGAACTATCCACCGCGCTAACCCATCCTCAGGTTGACGCCATCCCACAGGGTTCGTCGTCAGGTGACGTGGCGTTCTGCCAGCCGTCTCGCTCAGCCCCGTCTACACTCAACTCCATCAATGGAGGTAGCGCTCGGCAGTGCGCCGGCAAAGGAGTGCGGCATGTCGCCTCGTTCGCAGTTCAATGGTCCGGCCCGGCAGCGGGGGGCAATCGGTTTGATGGCGGCGCTGACCCTGGGGTTGGCGCTGGTGTTGATGCTGGTGGTGGTCGACAGCGGTCGGCTGTACATGGAACAGCGCAAGCTGCAGCGAGTCGTCGACACCGCGGCGCTTGAGGCCGTGAGTCGCGGTGGTAGTTGTCAGTCCGGTCTGACCGCTGCCAGTTACGCCGGGCAAAGCGCCGTGCGCAATGGCTTCGCCGTCAATGCCAGTAACACTCTGGCGACGACTTGCGGCACTTTGCTTACCGGGCCAACCGGTCTGCGTACCTTCACCGTCAGTGCAACCCAGGCGACCGCCATCAAAGTCGCCGCCAGTCACACCGTAGCCACCAGTTTTGCCAATGCTGTGTATGCGTTGTTCAGTGGGGCGTCGGTCAGCCTCAATACCGTACTTCGTGCTGCTGCCGTTGCTGCCCAGCCACAGCCACCGGTTGCCCAATTGAGCATCCGCAGTACGCTGGGCAGTATCAACACAGCGCGATCGAATATTCTGAACCCAGTGTTTTCGGGGTTGCTCGGAGGCAACGTCAACCTGACGTTACTCGGCTGGGACGGGTTGCTCCACACGGACATCAATCTGCTCAAATACCTGGACCAACTGGCGATCAACCTTAATGTGGCCGCCGGCGATTACACCCAGCTACTCAACACCCAAGCCTCGGTGACCCAGCTGATTCAGGCCGCTGCGACCGTAGTTCAGGCCAATGGTGCGACTGCCGAAGTGATTACCGCTCTAGGCAACCTGCAAGCGGCGGCGCTCAGTGCCGCCCCCGTCAAACTGGGAGACATTTTACAACTGCAGACCGGCACCACATCGGCCGGGCTGGATGCCGACGTGCAGTTGCTGCAGCTGATTCAGGGCGTCGTGCAACTGGCGAACAGCAAAAGCGCGGTGGCTGCGACATTGCCAATCAGCGTGCTTGGGCTGGCGAATGTCACGGTGCGGGTCAAAGTGATCGAGCCGCCGCAGTTTTCCGCCATCGGCAATCCGGCGTTGGCCAAGATCAACCCCACCGGGCCTGACCGGATTTATGTTCGCACTGCGCAGATCCGCACGATGCTGTCAGTGAATCTGCCGGTGCTGACTGGTGTGAGCGGGCTGAGCAACGCAGTGCTGGGGCTGGTCGGTACTTTGACCCCGACTCTCAATTCACTGTTGAGTCTGAACCTGGTCGCTACGCTCAACTCGGCCGCTTGCCTGCTGGGTGCCGGTTGTCAGCAACTGGATCCGAAATTGTTGCCGTCGCCCCAAATCGATATCAGCCTGGATGCCGGTGGCGCCACCAGCTACGTCACTGACTACACATGCCCAACCGGCACCAGCGGCACCAAGAGCCTGACGGCTCATACCACCACGTCTATTGCTGATCTCAAGGTCGGCAAAATCGATCCGACCAATGCCTTTTCATCGGCCGCCGAACCCACGGTTACGCCTTTGCCGTTGATCGACCTCGGCATTGTGACCTGCCACAAGATTCTGGGGATCGGCAGTTGTGATGCCAGCACCCATGTTCAGTATGGCGCCGGCGGCATCGCGATCATGGCCAGCACCAGCGTGGCGGGCAGTACTCAAGATCTGCTTTATTCCAGCACTACACCTTTCCCAATACCGGCCAACCTTAAACTGCCGCCGAGCACGTTGTCCGCCACGCCCTCCAGCAATGTTGTCGGTAGCCTGGCGAGCACTCTGGCCGGTATTAATCTGATTGTTTATAAGCCGCAAGGCGGTAACCCGTTTGGTGCCATCGTTGCGGGCGTTGCCAGTTCGATAAGTGATGTCGCCAGCATTCTCCAACCGCTGATCACCAACCTGTTGAGCCCGCTGCTCGATCCGTTGCTCAACAACTTGCTAAATAGTCTTGGCATCAACCTGATGGCTGTCGATGTCGGCGCCAATATGACCTGTGGCCAGACCGGCAAGGCCTATCTGGTGATCTGATCGTCCTCGGCCATCGGCAGTTCGATACAAAACCGCGCGCCCTCGTCACCATTGCGCACGCTCAGGCGTCCGCCCATGTTGTCGACGATGCCGTAGCTGACCGACAACCCCAACCCGGTGCCGACGCCGACCGGTTTGGTGGTGAAAAACGGTTCGAAAATCCGTTCAATCAAGCGCGGGTCAATACCGCCACCGTTGTCCTCGACCCATAGCCGCACCACATGCTCATCGCACTCGGCATAGACCGCGATCCATGGCTGGAAGTCGCGGTCAGCCTCGCGTTTGCCGAGCAAGGCGTCGCGGGCGTTGACCATCAGATTGATCAGCACCTGCTCAAGTTGATCGACGTAACCGCGCACCTGGACTTCAAAACCGGCCTCTTTGATACGCAACTCGACGCCTTTACCGCGCAAGCCCTCGGACAATAGCGACAACGTGCCTTCAATGGCGTCGAGGGGGTTGAACGGATGCTGTTCGATTTCCGAGCGGCGCCCGAACACGCGCATGTGATCCACCACCCGCGCTGCCCGTTGAACCTGGGCATCGATGCGATTGAGCTTGTCGGTCAGGTAGTCGATCTGCGCGTCGCCATTGTTCAAGCGCTTGAGCACATTGACGATGGCCATGCGCATCACGTTCAGCGGCTGGTTGATCTCGTGGGCCAGGCCGGTGGCCATTTCGCCGAGGGTGGCCATTTTCGCGCTCTGGGTCAGTTGTTGTTGCGAGCGGCGCACCTCGGTGTTGTCGCGACCCACGGCTTGTACCTCGATCAGTTGCCCGTGTTCATCGAATACCCCGCGATCCGACCAGACCCACCACGCGTGTTCGCGGCCGGGCAGGCGCAGATTGATCTCGGCGGTGCTCACTGGCAGTTGCGGGGTCAGTTGCGCCAGGCGCTGGACGAACGCCTGGCGCTGTTCGTCCGACATCCAGTTGCCCAGATTTACCCCGGGCAACTGCTCCGCTGTGCATTCCAGATAAGTCGCCAAGGGCCGGTTGCCGAAGGTCAGGGTCAAGTCCGGGCGATAGCGGCAAATCATCGCTGGGGAATCTTCCACCAGCATCCGGTAGCGCTCTTCGCTGGTCTTGATTTGCTCGGCGGCGAGGGTCGCTTCGGTGACGTCCAGCCATAAACCCACGGCCTCGACCGGCAGGCCCAAGTCGTCGCGCAGCAGTTTGGCTTCGTCGAGCAGCCAGTGTGCGTTGCCTTGGCGGTCGAGCATCCGATATCGCGCGCTCACCGAGCCTTCGCGCAGCAACTGCCGCGTGCGTTCGAAATAGCGAGGACGGTCTTCGGGGTGTATGTGTTCCACCAGTCGGCCATCGTCACAGTCGGTCAGCGTCCAGCCCAGCAAGGGTTGCAGGCTGGCGCTGAAGAAGGTGGGTTGCAGCGCCCCCTCGACGTAGCGTTGCACGTAGATCACGGCGGGGGCGCTGGCGATCAGATTGTCCAGGCGTGCATGGGCGGCGGCGGCCTGTTGCTGTTGATTCTTGATGTCGCTGATGTCGAGCATGAAACCCACCAGCCTTCGCTCGGCGCCGATGCCCAAAGAGCGACCTTGCAGGCGATACCACAGCGGCTGCGGTTGATCGCTGCGTTGCAGGCGCACGCATACTTCCAGCGGAGCGCCCTCATCCTGCAAGGCTTGCAGGCGACTGCGCAGCTCATCGCGGTCGGCAGGATGCACAGGGGCGAACCATTCCTGAATCGGCAACCGTTCAAGCGTCACACCCAGGCTGGCAGCCAGTGCCGGGGCCAACTGTATTTCGCTGCCGTCGTGGGTCATCTCCCACCAACCCGTACCGAGCAATGCTTGCAGAATCTCCAGGCGCTCCAGTTGCTGGTGATGGTGATGCTCGCGCAGGCGCTCCAGCAGAGGGGCGGCGACGGCAGCGGCCAACAGCAGCCAGTCGTGATCGTTCAGGTCCGGCGCCTGTTGCTTCGCGTTGTAGCCTGCGCAAAGCAACCACGCCGCCACACCTTGGGCATCGCGGTAAGGCACGGCGAAGCTTTCGTCGAGACCGAACAGCGCACTCAGGCGTGGTTGTTCGCTGGCCAGCAAGCGTTGTGGTAACGCACCGTTGAGGCTGTCGAGCCCGGTCCCCAATCGTTGCTGGTCATGCCACATCTGCGGTGCATCTGGCGCGGCGTAGTGCTGATGAATCTGCCAACCCAGGCCTTGCTCATCGAGCAGGGCCACTGCCAGACATGGAATGTGCAACTGCTGGCTCAAGCGTTGCAGTTGTTCGCCAAGCACATCGGGCAGGCGCGCAAGGCTGCACAAACGCAACTGATCGCGCATCTGCGTGGCCAGCCACTGGCATTGCTCACGATTGCGCGCCTGAAGCCGCTCACCCAGCAAGTCACCGATGTCCAGCAACTGCAAAAGCCAGCCATCGCCCTGGGCCTGCACCCAGCCGCGCAAGTGCAGCGGTGCACCGTTCTGGCTGAAAAAATCGAGGTCGAGCAATTGTCCTTGCCAGTCGGCGGGGCGACCTTCTATCGCCAGGCTGCTGTAGGGCAACACATACTCCAGCAGATGCGCGGGCTGGGGGCCGGACATCCGCTGCGCCAGCACATGGCGCAAGGGGCCGCTCAAATGATTGACGTGGCCTTCGCCGTCCAGATACAGCTGCAGGCCGACACTCGGCACCACAGGGCTGTCCAGAGGCTGTGGCGTCTCGGGTTGTCGATTGAGCAGGCGAGCGAACAGCTTGTCACCGGAACTCAAAATTGCAGGCTCGAAGACGCGCTCAATGTCACTGGCAGACGCGGCACCGAACCGATGCCGGGCAGCACCAGAAACGGCAGCGCCTGATTGAGCTTGGCGGTGGGGTAGTTGACGGTCACCGTCAGCACGCCGCCGACATAGGTGATGTTGCTGTCGGTGGCCGCATCGAAATTCAATGCGCCGGGCAGCCAAGCCAATTGGCGGGTCAGCTCGGTACGGGCGGTGGTGATGACGGTGGTTGAGTAATCGGCAGAGGCCGGATCCAGCGCCACGCTGCGGCGCACGGCCTCGGCAGTGGACTCATTGAACGACTGCATCAGCAACAGCGGCAGGCTGTAGCTGACCAAGCCATAAAACACGGCGAAGAACACGATGAACACCAAGGCGAACTCGATGGCGACAGCGCCTTTTTGCTTGCGGGGGAGGCTGGATTTCATGAGTGCGTCTACCCTGACATTCACTGCTTAATATCAGCATAGAATCATTCAGCCAAAACGGACGTTTTTTACCGCATGCACAGCTTTGTCCTACTGATCTGGCTGACACTTTGCGCGGCGCAGGATGCCCGACAACGGCATATCGGTAACGGCCTGACTTTGGGTGTTGGAGGGTTGGCCACCGTTTATCTACTGACGACCGGCAACACTTGGCTCGGCGCCGAACCGGTTCAGGGAGCCTGGGCGGTGCTGCTGGCCCTGGCGTTCACCCTTCCCGGTTATGCGCTGAAACGTTTTGGCGCAGGCGATGTGAAACTAATGACAGCCTTTGGCGTTGCGACGGACGGTGCTCACTTGCTCGGCGTGTTTATCGGCGCAGCGCTTGCCAGTGCACTCTGGGTCCTGTTGGCGCCAAGGCTCTGGTTGCATATGAGTCAAAGGCTTAGAGAACGTCTTCGATATATGAGGCCTGAAGCGTCAAAAAAGCTGCCATTTGCACCGTTCGTGCTGGCAGGCTCAATGCTCACCTTGTTGTGGCTCCATTAGTCGCGCCTTGCCACTACTGCTATGTACATAGTCGGAAAGTGGGTCTACTTTCAAATCAGTGTTTGTACGGCAGCGTACTGTAAGTACAGGAACGGTCAGCCTTTGGCCCGAGCATGGAGTGGCATGTGAACGAGCTTACATCTGTTGTAAAGGTGCTGGTGGTCGACGATCAACCGCTGATTGTCGAGGAACTCTGCGAATTCATCGAGAGCAGTGGCTACCGATGTGTGCCTTGCGAGTCGAGCAAGCAGGCCATTGAACAATTCACCGAGGACACCGCCATTGGCCTGGTGCTGTGCGACCTGCACATGCCGGACATGGACGGCATTGAACTGGTGCAGGAACTGCAGCGTTTGTCGGGTAAACATCGGGTCTTCGAGGCCATCATGCTGACCGGGCGCGCCGACAAGCAGGACGTGATCAAGGCCTTGCGTGCCGGCATTGCCGATTACTACCAAAAGCCCATTGACCTGGACGAACTGCTCGAAGGTTTGCAGCGTCAGGAAGCGGCATTGCGGGAACGGCAGAAAACCCTGCAGTTGGGCCACCTCAATCAAAAGCTGCAATACCTGTCCGAGTCGATCGACGATCTTTACCAGGACCTCGACAAAGTACGCCGCGGGCCTTCGACGGTGAGTGAAGAGGCGTCGGGTGATGGCGAGGGGGTGGAGATACCGGAAATCTTCAATCAGTTGTCGCCCCGCCAGATCGATGTCGCACGGTTGGTCGGCAAGGGCCAGACCAACTATCAGATTGCCTGTGAACTGGGGATTACCGAGAACACGGTCAAGCTCTATGTCTCGCAGGTCTTGCGCCTGACACACATGCACAATCGCACCCAATTGGCGCTGGCGTTGTCGCCGAGCAATTCGGGTATGCGTCATCGGGTGACTGCGCATTGATCCCCTCTGACCCCGGTGTTATGCGGGGTCAGCTACCTCAAACGATGTGGGCTTTGGACTTGGGAAACAGGTTGTCCAGGGTTTCCAGCAACCGTACGTGATAGATCGGTTTACGGAACAGGTCCAGCACCTGCAGGCGCAGCATATCGCTGACATCCTCCATGTCCGCATGCCCGGACGTGACGATCACCGGCAGATGCTGGCGTGAGGTGTGTTCACGCAGCCGCTTGATCAGCGACATGCCACTTTCTTCGGGCATGCGCAGATCAGTGATCACCAGGGCGATATCCGGGTGGCGGGTCAGATGGTGCAGGGCCAGCTTCACCGACGTGGCGGTATGACAGGTGAAGCCTTCACCCTCCAGCAACTCTGCCAGCTCCAGCAGTGCGTCTTCTTCATCGTCGACGAGGAGCAACTGCTGGCGCGGGGAGTATGAAGAGTTCATGGGCAACACCTGCAATGGACTGAGTGCTGACGGTAGAACCCAATGGGCGCGTTTACAAGTTATCCGCCCAGCGCGGTCTGGATCGAGGTCAGAATCGCCGTGACCTGAGTACCTATGCCCGTCCCGAATGCGGCAATCACCAGCGCCACCAAGCCGACGACCAGCGCGTACTCGATGGCGGACGCACCTTCAGTGTCTTTGCCCAAGCCTTTGAAGAGGGCGAGGTGAGATTTGATTTTTTGAGCAACCTTGGAATACGACATAAGCAATCTCCTTGGGGCACACCAGGTGTTGCGCGTTCGCAACATGATTTCCCTGTGCCACCCTCAGCATTGTTGGCAATTGCCACCCCTTCAACTGTAAGAACGGATTAACACCTAAGTAGTAGGGCGCCGTTTAACGGCAGAAAACGACATTTGGCGCGTTAGACCTCTACTTTTGCTGGATATTTCCCACTTCGTAATGGCGTTTTGTTCTGCCTGCGCTACGGTTAAATAGCGAAATAGTTACTTGTTCATAGCTGCCTGATTGCGAAGTTATCTCGTTGGAATTCACGGGACATTGCATGAGAGACAAAGCGATGCGGGAAAGGGAGAGCCGTCATGAACAGTCGCGTCACTCTGGGTCTGGCCGGGTTGTTACTGGCGGGCGCCATCATTGCCGGATATTGGGGGCTTACCTTGAGCCGGGCACCGGTCGCTGAACCGGTCGCTACCCCCGCCACTGAGCCTGTGGTGCCGTCAGCCGTCAAAACCGAACCTGTGGAAGACCCGACGCGTCAGCCCGTCGTCGTACTGCTGCGAGACATCCCGCCGTTCGTGAACATCACCGCCGCCGACGTTGCCGTGGAAAAACTGCGCACTGCGCCTGCCGGCAGCCTGGGCAATGTCAATCAAGTCATCGGCCGTGCGCCTTGGCGGCACTTGAGCGCCGGCAGTTGGCTGAGTGACGAAAGCTTCGAATCCGGCAGCTCACTGGCCCGCATGATTCGCCCCGGCGAACGGGCGGTGGCGGTGGCGGTGGACGAAGTCATCAACGCCGGCGGGCAATTGGCCCCCGGCGATTACGTCGACGTGCTGCTGTTTCTGCGCAAGGACGAAAACAATCCACAGCCCTCGGCACAACAAGTGGTGTCGGCGGTGCGTGTGCTCGGCGTCGGCAACCAGTTGGGCCTGACCAACGACGGCCAGCCTGCAGATCCCGCACGCAGTGATGAGGAGCGACTCAAACAGGAACAACAGCGCCTGGCCGCCCGCAGCGTGCTGCTGGCCGTGCCAGAGACGCTGGCCAGCCGCTTGATGCTGGCGTCCAGCGCTGGTGTCTTGCGCCTGGCCGTGCGCAGCGCCGATGAGCAGCAACTGGCGAAATACTGGGCGGGCGAAAACAATGTCGCAACCCAGCTCGACACGCCTCGCCGCGAACTGATCGAGTTCAGTCAACTGTCCCAGGCCCCGCCGCCCAAACCCATGGCCGTGGCCGGCCAGCCCGGCCCACGCAAACCCACCGTTGAAGTCATCCGCGGTGCTGAAACCGCCCAAACCACACCCTGAATCGAGCAAGGACGCCTTTACATGCGCATACGCTTTACGCCTCTGTTCAACGGTTTGCTCTGGGCCTCGCTGCTGAGTGTCACCTCGATCGGCAGCGCCGTCGCCGCCACCGGCAATTGCGCCGCGCTGGGGCCATTGCCCTCGGTGCTGGAAGTCGGCGAAGGTTTGCAGCAGGCGTTGCAATCGCCGGTGGCGATCACGCGGGTCGCTGTAGGCGATCCGAAAATCGCCGACGTGCGTGCCACCGGCGATAAGGCCGTGTTGCTCACAGGCGTTGGGCCCGGCGCAACCACGCTGATGATCTGGACGGCCTGCGCCAGTGCTCCACGGCAAAGCATGGTGTTCGTGCAAGGTAAGGCCAGTGCAGCGATGAAGACCGTTTCCCTGCCGGCCACGGATGATCCGACCTTGCCCTCGCAGGTGCAGACTGACATACGTTTTGTTGAAGTCAGCCGTACCAAACTCAAAGAGGCCGGCACTTCGATTTACGGCAAGGGTTCGAACAACTTCCTGTTCGGCACTCCGGGCACGGTGCCCGGCACCGGAGTCAGGCCGGGTACGGTGCCGATCACTGCGCCGAACATTCCCTTGGCCAACGACATGTTCAACATTGTCTGGGGCGGCGGCAGCAGTAAATTTCTCGGCATCGTCAATGCATTGGAGGGCAGCGGTTTCGCCTACACTCTGGCGCGACCCAGCCTGGTGGCGTTGAGCGGTCAGAGCGCGAGTTTTCTGGCCGGTGGCGAAATCCCGATCCCGGTGCCCAGTGCCAACAGCAACAGCTATTCCATCGAATACAAGGAATTCGGCATCCGTCTGACGCTGACCCCGACCGTGGTCAGCCGTGACCGCATCGCCCTCAAGGTCGCCCCGGAAGTCAGTGAACTGGACTACAACAATGGCGTGACCATCGGCGGCACCACGGTGCCGGCCTTCACTATCCGCCGCACCGATACCAGCATCTCGCTGGCCGACGGCGAGAGCTTCGTAATCAGCGGCTTGATCAGCACGCAAAATGCTTCCCAGGTGAGCAAATTTCCAGGGCTGGGTGACATTCCGGTGATCGGCGCGTTTTTCCGCAATTCATCGATCAACCGCGAGGAGCGTGAACTGCTGATGATCGTCACCCCGCACCTGGTTCAACCCCTGGCGGTCAATGCACCACTGCCTTCGCTGCCCGGGGAAAAACTGCGCAACTACGACCCCAACTGGTATCGCCTGTACTTCCTTGAAAACGGCAACTTCGATAAACGCAGCGGATTATCGCAATGAGCCAGAGCCTGAATCAGACCTTCCTCGCCATCACCCGAAACGACACCGATCTTGAGTGGCTGCAAGGCGCGCTAGCACCGCTGGGGCAGGTGGTCAGTGCCGGTGGCGGCAGTCTTGATGAGCTGCTGGCGCTGGTCGACGTCACCTGCGCCAGCCTCGTCTTCGTCGGGCTCGACCCCGAACATCTGGTGGCCCAGAGCGCGTTGATCGAAGGCGTTCTGGAAGCCAAACCGATGCTCGCCATCGTCGCCCTCGGTGACGGCATGGACAATCAGCTTGTACTCAATGCCATGCGGGCCGGCGCGCGAGACTTTGTTGCCTACGGCTCACGTTCCAGCGAAGTCGCCGGGCTGGTGCGGCGCCTGAGTAAACGTCTGCCGGCGGTGACGCCGAACACCCCGTTGGGTGGGCTGACGGTGCTCTACGGTGTGCAAAGCGATGCGGACGGCGCACTACTGGCCAACCATATGGCGCTGGTGGTGCACAAGAGTGGTCAACAAACCCTGTTGCTGGATCTGGGGCTGCCCCACGGTGACAGTCTGGCCTTGCTGGGGCTGGAGAGTTCCTTCCATTTCGGCGATGCGTTGCGCCACTTGCGACGCCTCGACGCGACCCTGATCGACAGCGCCTTCACCAGCACCGAAGCCGGTCTGCGCATTCTCGCCTATGCCCCTGCCGATGAGCCGCTGGAGCGCACCAGCACTGCGGAGCTGTACATGTTGCTCAGCGCCTTGCGCCAACACTTCCAGCACATCGTGGTCAACCTCACCGGCCAGCCTGACAGCGAAGCGCTGCGCACCTTTGTCAGCCATTGCGACAAGTTGCTGTGGTACACCGACCAGAACGTGCTCGACTGCCGGCGCAATCTGGCGGTGCTGAACCAGTGGCGCGAGAAAGGCGTGAAACTCGACCACGGCCGCTTGCTGGTGGATCGCTACCTGCGCAACGTTGCGCCCGACTCAGAGGCACTGGGCAAAACCTTCGGCCTGGAAGTGATCGCCGTGCTCGCCTACAGCCCGGAACTGCGCCTCAACGCCAAAAATCAAGGCGTGACCCTGTTCGAACTGGCGCCGCGCGAAGCCCTCAGCCAAAGCCTGCGCACCCTCGGCGAGCGATTGGCAAAACGCTCTGAAGGCCTGACCAAACCGAAGGTCACCTGGTTCGACCGCTTGCGAGGCACCTCATGAACGGCGAGCAATTGTTTGGCGGCCCACAGCGCCAGGCGACCGGTAATACCGATCACGATGGCCTGAAACTGGTGCTGCACCGCTACATCATCGACGCCATCGAAGAGTCCGGGAAAAACCTGCTGGAGGGCTCGCGGCAGGTGCTGGCGCAATTCGTCATCGACAAAGTCGCCGAATACATCGCACGCCTGCACCTGGCGATTTCCCGTTATGAAATGGAGCGTCTGGCCGAAGAAATCGTTGATGAACTGACCGGCTTCGGCCCGCTCGAAGTGCTGCTGCGCGACAGTTCGGTGACGGAGATTCTGGTCAACGGCCCGCACAAAGTGTTTATCGAACGCGATGGCCTGCTGCACCTCAGCGACCTGCGTTTTATCGATGCTCACCACGTCGAGCGCGTCATGCAGCGCATCCTGGCGCCGCTCGGTCGGCGTCTGGACGAGTCGTCACCGATGGTCGATGCGCGCCTGCCCGATGGCAGCCGGGTCAACGCCATCATCCCGCCGATTGCCCTCGACGGCCCATGCCTGTCGATCCGCAAGTTTCGCAAGGACATGCTCAAAAGCACTGACCTGATGGCGATGCAAACCATCGATCAGGCGATCTACGATTTCATTCAGGAGGCGGTGGGCAAGCGCTGCAACATTCTCATCAGCGGCGGCACCGGTACGGGCAAAACCACGCTACTGAACATTCTCAGCCAGTTGATCAACCCCAGCGAACGTCTCGTCACCATTGAAGATGTCGCCGAATTACAGCTCGGCCACCCGCATGTCGTGCGTCTGGAAACCCGGCCACCGAATGCCGAGGGCCATGGCGAGGTCAAGGCCAGCGACCTGATCCGCAACGCCCTGCGGATGCGTCCCGACCGGATCATCCTGGGCGAGATCCGAGGCGTCGAAGTGGTTGATGTACTGACGGCGATGAACACCGGTCACGACGGCTCCATGAGTACCGTGCACGCCAACAATGCCCAGGATGCCTTGCTGCGCCTGGAAACCCTGGTGGGCCTGACCGGTCGCGCCATCGCCGAACGCACCCTGCGCCAGATGATCTGCGCCGCGCTGGATGTGGTGATTCAACTGACGCGCCTGCCCGATGGTCGGCGCTGCGTCAGCGAAGTGGTGGAAGTGGTGGGCGTGCGCGAGGACGTCTATGTCACCAACACCTTGTTCCGCCTCGACCGGCGCACAGGCGTCGGTTTTCTGCGTGAGGCGGTCAACCCGGCCGGCGACAAGCTGCGCCACGAATCGACGCTCGCGCACTGAGGGCCACGGCATGCTTAAACCGCTGCTGCTGTACTTGCTCAGTCTGGCGTTGTTCGGGCAATCCATGCGTCTGTTCTATAAGGCATGGCGTCTGAGCGGTGCCACTCGTGTAATGGAGCGATTGAATGAGGGACTGCCGCATGAAAACGCCCCCCCAACGCGTTGGGCTGGCCTTGAACGGGCCTTCTTGCGCGCGGGCCTGGGGCGGCCGACCGAACGTCTTGGTGCATGGGTCTTGCTCTGGATGTTCGCCATCGTGCTGGGTCTGGCGCTCGCCGGATGGATCGGCGTACTGGTGATGGTGGTGTTGCCGCCAGTGGCCGTGCGGTTGTACGTCAGTTGGCGCTACCAACGGCGCTTGCGACGGATGATCGAGCAACTGCCGCAACTGCTCGACTACACCGTGCGCAGCCTGAAGTCGGGTCGCACGTTGGCCGACGCGGTGCTCGGTGGCATCGAGGCCAGCGAAGAACCGCTGAAAAACGCCATGGGCCGGGTGCAGCGCAACGTCCAGTTGGGGGTGAGTTTGCCGGACGCGGTGTCGGATCTGGCCGAACTCTACGAGCGAGACGAGTTTCGTCTGTTCGCCCTCGGCCTCAAGGTCAATCATCGCTATGGCGGCAATGCCAGTGAGTTGCTGGAAAACCTGATCAAGATGATCCGCGAACGCGATCAGGCTGCGCGCCAATTACGCGCCATGACCGGTGAAACCCGCCTCACCGCGTGGGTGCTGGGATTGTTGCCGATTGCCATGGCCGGGTATTTCCTGATGGCCAATCCGGTTTATCTGGTCGCCATGTGGCACGACCCGTCCGGGCAGCGAATGCTCGCCACGGCGTTCGGCATGCAGGTGATCGGCAGTCTGTTGCTCTGGCGGATGTTGCGCAGCCTATGACGACGCCTCTGATGATCAGCGCCTTGTTGTTGCTCGGCGCCGCCGTGTTACTGATCGCCCATCTGCTGGAGCAGCGTCGCCGCGCGCGGCAAATCATCCGGCGACTGGACGGCGACCTGATTCGCGAAAACAGCCTCGGCAACCTGTTGCAGTCGCTCGGCGAGAGCAAGGTCGGGCAGCACAGCGTCAAGCTCGACAACGAAACGCAAACCCTGCTCAGCCGTCTCGGCTGGCGCAGCGCACGCCAGCGTTCGCTGTTCGCTGCGTGTCAGATCGGTGCGCCGTTGTTGATGCTGGCCCTGGCAGTGCTGTTGCAATCGGTGTTTTTCCCCACCGTGGAAAAACAATGGATCGCGCCGTTGTTCGCCCTCGGCGTCGGCTACCTGCTGCCCAAGCGGTTGCTGGTGATGGCCGTTGCCCAGCGACAGAAACAACTGGCCAGTGAGATCGGCACGTTTATTCCGTTGCTGCGCATCCTCTTCGAGTCCGGCATGGCCGTGGAGCAGGCACTGCGTGTGCTGAGCCATGAAGGCCAAGCGTTGCTCCCCGTGCTGACTCATGAGTTGCGCCTGGTGCTGGCCCGGGTCGACTCGGGCCTTGAACTGGGCGAAGAACTGAACAAGGCCACGCAACTGTTGGCGGTGGATGAGTTCACCGACACCTGCGTGATTCTCCAGCAGTTGCTGCATCAGGGCGGTGGGGCGATGAAATCGCTGTTGTCGCTCAAGCAACTGCTCGATGACCGGCGCCTCACGCGCCTGCAGGAATACATTTCGAAGATGTCGGCAAAAATGTCCGTCGTGATGATGCTGTTTCTCTTCCCTGCATTATTGATCGTCCTGGCCGGCCCGGGCTTCACCGCCCTGGCCAAGGCATTGGGGGCATGAAGGAGTGGTGATGAAAGCAATGATGGCTGGTGTTTGCCTGTTGTTGCTCGGTGGCTGTGCCAACACCGGGCAAAACCCCTGGGAGGCGCTGACCAGCAGCGCCAGTTGCGGCAAGTTGAGTTCCGATCAGCAACTGTCGCTGAACCTGGCCGACGACATGGCCAACGAAGGCAAGCTCCACGCCAGTCTGGCCAACCTGCAAAGCCTGCCGGACAACCTCGCCGATGTGCGTCTGCGCAAGGCCAGGGTTTACCGCTTGCTCGGTCGCAGCGAGGCCCAACCGTTGTATCGCAGCTTGCTCGGCACCTGCCTGGCGGCCGAAGCCGAACATGGTCTGGGCCAACTCGCGGCCGCGAAGTCCGACTACGGCCAGGCGCAGGCGCACCTGCAACGCGCCGCACGCCTGGCCCCGACCGACGAAAAAATCCGCAACGATCTGGGAGTGGTCTACCTCAATCAATTGCGTATCGAAGATGCGCGTTTTGAGTTTCTCACCGCCATGGAACTCAAGCAGAGCGATCAATTGGCCGCACTGAATCTGGTCACGCTGTTGCTGTATCAGGATGACTGGAACCGCGCCGCCGAACTGGTCAGCCGTCTCGGCCTGAGCCCCGCACAGTTCAGCGAAGCACAGAGCCGCGCGGAAAAACTCAAAGTGCCGAGCCCATCTCCCGCCGCCGTTACGGCGATGCTCAAATAAGGAGACCCGCGATGAAAGCCATCATTGTTTGCCTGGGCTTGCTGGCCCTGCCGCTCACCAGTCACGCCATCGACGCCGGCCCGGCCTCGGCCCAGCAACAGGAAACCGAAGGCTGGCTGCTGCTGCAAAGCCGCAACAAAGTGGCCTCGCCCAAACCTCAGACCCAGACGCCGACTGAGCGCGAACTGGTGATGCAGCGTTGGCTGAAAAGCTACCAGCATGAGATCCCGCCGTTTTTCGATCAGGAGCAGGGTGGCAAGGTCAGCAGTGGAACGGGTGGCGGCGGCTGACAGTATTCAACAGGCTCGCCGCGTCATCGTTCTTCGCGAGCAAGCCCGCTCCCACAGGTTGAAATGCATTCCACGATTTGAAATGCATACCCCTGTGGGAGCGGGCTTGCTCGCGAAGAGGCCCGTCCATACGATCCATCTCATGCTGGATGCATTCCGATATAGATACCGCCTTAAATATTGACGCCATCGCATTGACGTTTTAGTGGTGTCAAAGTGATGGCTCGTGTAGATTTCACCGCGCCCGAACCAGGTGGTCTGGTGGGGTCGGTAGGGATGCCTGATTGAATGTGTGAGCCCTGCTGAAACTGTTTTTTGGTTGTTTCGGAAGGGAATCTCTTTGAATACCGTTCGCTTGCGCCACTCGTTGCTGGCGCTCTCCATTGCCGCCGCTGTGCACACCGGCAACGCTGTCGCCGATATTGATTACGACATCAGCACCACGCCGTTGGACAGCAATCTGCTGAACACCACCGGATTGGTCGACCTGCACGGCAACTTGAACGCCACACCCGTGGCAGCGCCGGGGCTGACTTTCGGCGCTCAATTCAAGGGGCTCAGAGCACGGCAGTTGCGCAACAATGACAGCATCCGCATTGACGGCGCCACTCACGGTGTTGGCATCAACCTTGGTTCCTCAGGTTCGGTGGACAGCAACATCACGCTGAGCCTGATCAACGACGGCTCGATTTCTGTACATGGGTTGGCTGGGGCGGGGAGCTCAACCGGTATTTCCGATATCGGCAGTACGGTGGGCAGCGCCGTTATGAATACCGGCAGTATCGATGTCAGCGGCGCTACCTCCAGCGGCGTGATGCTGGTGCATACGAACATGGGCTCGTTCCTTAACACCTACAGCGGCACCATCAGTGCCAGCGGCACGGATGCGCTGGGGGTATTTCTCGATGGCGCGACAGTCAAGGGCAGTATCAGTAACTACGGGACGATTCGTGCCAGCGGTGCCAATGCCGAAGCGCTCAATCTGGAGGGGGTCACCTTCGATCGTGCGTCGAGTCCAGGCACGTTCATGTTGTTCAACTACGGCACGATTTCCGGCGAGTCCATCGGCGTGCACGTCAGCGGCCAACCGGCCGGTGGCAGTCCTTTCAGCATTTACCAACTGACCGGTTTGATCGAGGGTGGTAAAGCAGCCATTCAAATCGATGACGGCGAAAGCTATTTCAATTTCTTTGGCGGCACCGTGAAGGGTGATCTGTTAGGGCTGACCGGTGTAAAAATCGACGGCGATGCAATTTTTGACGGTTCGACCATCAAGTCCGGCTACGTCACGATCGAAGATGGCACGCTCACCTTGATGCGACCGCATACCACGATCATTGGCGACTTCGACATGGAAGAGTCCGACTCCGTGCTTGAAATGTACCTGGGTAATGACACCAACCCGTCGCTGCCAGTGTTGAAGGTCACGGGCACTACCGATATCGCACCGGGCGCACAACTGCGACTTCTCGCACGCTCCGGTGATTTTCGCGTGACCCCGGGCGGCACGCGTTACACGTTGATCAGTTCGGGCAATCTGATTGGTGGCAACAACCTGACCGTGACGTCCTCCTCTGCGTTGCTGGATGTGAAGAGTTTCGGTGTCACGAATAACGACATTACGTCCGTGGTGACGACCAAGTCGAGTGAGGTCTTGGCCCAGAACACCTTGGCGGTTGGCGGCAGTCGCAACGCGGCAACAGCGATTGGGCGCTTCTCCAGCGTCATGTCGCAAATCGATGAGCAGGACCCGGTGTTCCAGGCTTTCGCCAACGCGAGCACAGATGCGCAACTGGCACAGTTATCCGAGTCCCTCAGCCCGGACGTCAGCCGTGGTGTGCTGCACGCCGCCACCAACAGTCAGACGCTGGTTTCTGGCGTGATCAACGAGCGCTCCAGCCGTGCGCGTAATGCAATCGGTTCGACGGAGAGAGGCGTGTGGCTGCAAGCCTTGAGCAACGACGCCAATCAGGACGAACGCCGTGGCGTGGCCGGTTATGACGCCGACAGTCACGGGATTGCCGTGGGTGCAGACGGCCAGTTGAACGCCGACACGATGGTGGGCCTGGCTTACAGCTACCTCGACTCGAATGTGAAGTCTGATTTGGGCAGTAAGACCAAAGTGACTGGTCACGCGCTGACCGTGTACGGCAACTGGGTGCATGACAACTGGTTCGTCGATACCTCGTTGATGTACGGGTGGAACGACAACGAGTCCAAGCGCTACATCGCCGGCACCCGCGCCAAGGGTGATTACCACAGTGATGTATTGGGCGTGAGTGCCTTGGCCGGATACAGCCTGCGCCTGATCCCGGATGTGGTGCTTGAGCCGCAGGTCGGCGCGCGCTACGCCCATGTGGGGATGGACTCGTACCGCGAGAAGGGCAGTGCTGCGGCGTTGAATGTCGGCAGCCAGCGTTACGAAGTCGGTGAGCTGGGCATGGGCGCGCGTCTGGCTGCCGCGTTTGCTGTTGGCACCGGCAGTCTTGAACCTGAAGCGAAGCTGATGGCCTGGCATGACGTGATTGGCGATAAGGTCTCCACCACCTCATCGTTTGTCCTGGGCGGTGACTCTTTTACTAGTCGCGGCACTACGCCTGTGCGTGACAGCTATGAACTGGGCCTGGGCGCCAACTACCGAATGGGCGCGTGGAGCGTCGGTGGTTCCTACAACTACGTGACGGCCAGCGGGTTTGACTCCGATGGTTTCACGGCGAAAGTGCGCTACGCGTTCTGACCCCGCCTCGACACCGCGTCATCGTTCTTCGCGAGCAAGCCCGCTCCCACAGGTTGAAATGCATTCCACGATTTGAAATGCATACCCCTGTGGGAGCGGGCTTGCTCGCGAAAGCGTTCTGACAGGCGCCAGCCGTTTCTATAGCTGATAACTGAAACTGATGCTGTACCGTGCCCGGCGGTTGAACGTGTCCAGTGCTTCATCCGACATTGCCTTCGCTGCCTCCAGCGAAATGTTGTAGTACTTGGCATCGCCGAACCTCAGCCCGACTGCCGCCGACGACAGATTGTTGGCCTGCACCGGCAGTTTATTGAACCAACTGCGCGAGCGATCGAGCACCACGTAGGGTTGCAGGATGCGCAGCCAGTTGCCGTCGCGGTTGAAGCTGTAGTTGACCTCGTACGCCACCCCCCAGCCCTTGTCGCCGGACGCCTGATCGTCGGGGTAGCCGCGACCGAAATTCTGCCCGCCAAATACCGCGCGTTCGCTGTCGGGCAAGGTGTCGTCGCTCCAGTACAACGCGGCCGAGAGCACGCCTTGCCAGTTGTCGAGGAACTTGTCGCTTTGCACCCCGGACAGGCGCAGACGCAAGAAATTGAGGTCCAGCGCGCTGTTGTTGGTTTTCGCCCCCATGCTGTCCAGCCCTTGATACAGGCCGCCGCTGAGGATGCGCAGTTGCCGGGCATCGGCCTTGCGCCAGTCGCTTTCGAAGGCGAGGGCGCGGATGTCGGTGCGCTCCTCGACGCTCAGCGGGTAGCCGATCACTTTATAGCGGGTCTTGTCGTTGACCGCGTAGAGCCGCGAGCCGGCGGTCAGCAGTTCGTTGGACGCTGCAATCAGCGGCAGGGTGAAACCGATCGAGTAGCGATCATTCTCACGGTGCGGTTTGAGTTGCAGGCCATTGTCGAGCAACACGTTGGTGCCGGGGTCGGCACGGTAGCGTGAGGCGGACAGGGCGAGTTGCGTACCCTCGCTGTCGAGGAACTGGTTGTAGTCCAGGCGATAGTAATGCTCGTGGTCGTCACCCGGTGGGAACAGACCGCTGAGGGTCAGTTGTTCGCCCATGGACGTTTGCGAGTTGCTGCTGACGCCGAGCAGGGCCTGCGTGCCGTTGCGGTTGTCTTCGGTGGTGCTGAGTGTGCTGGTGAACGGTTTGCGGCTGGCCTGGGCGACCAGCGTCGTGGCGCCATCGGTGGTGCCGGGTGGCGGCACCTGGGCCTGAATGGTGACGCCGGGAATGCGCGTCATCAGCGTGGTGTAGCGCTCGAAAGTCTTGCGGGTCAGTGGCCGTTCGGCCTGGATTTTCGCCGCCAGTTTGTCGAGCAGGCCTTTGACCCGGCCGACGTCGCCCTGCATTTGTATGTCGCGAACATAGCCTTCGACCAACACAACGCGCGCCACGCCGTCGTCGAAACTTTGTTGCGGCAGGAACGCGTAGGACAGCAGATACCCATCCTGCTGGTAGCGCCGGGTGATGTTGCGCGTGGCTTCGATCAGGTCGGCGAGGCTGCTCTGGTGACCGATCAGCGGTTTGTAGATGTCGGCCAATTCGTTGAGCGGATAGATCGTGCCGCCTTCGATCTGCACGGTCTTGAGATTGACTTTGGTCTGCATCATCAATGGCTGTGCGGCGGCTGCGCCGGGGTCAGGCACTTGCAGCGGCGTAGCCGTCGGACGATAGGCGTCTGCCGGTAGATTGGGTACGGGCAGGTTGCGAATGGTTTCGTTGCTATTGAGGAAGCTGGGGAGGGTGTCGGCGAGGGCGGCGGAACTGAGACTGAGGAACAGCAGGGATGCCATAAAGCGCATAGGACACTCCGTGGTCAGATCACAGCGCAGGGCTGATGTTCTCCTAAGAAAAAAGCGGAAGACTCGTAGGAATCTTCCGCCCTCAACCAAGCGTAGGCGCTGTAGGTGCGGCCGTCGAATCGGCCAGGTGCAATTCAGAGGTTCTTGCCGCTCAAGGCGCCCGTCAGGCCACCCAGAACACCGCCCAGACCACCGGTGGTGCCGCCGCTGGCGGTGCCTCCGTTGACCAGACCGCCAGCGGCAGTGACGACACCGCCGACGTTGCTGACCAGGCCCCCGACAGCGGTGGTGACCGGGTTATTAGTGGCGGCAATCGCACCGCCGAGATTGCTCACCGCGCTGCCGGCCTGGCCGGTGAGGCTGGCCACAGGACTGCCCAGACCCGTGGCGGCGCCCACCTGTTGCGTCAGGCCGGTGACTGCGCTGGTGACCGGGCTGAGTGCGCCGCCGACATTGTTGCCGAGCGCGGCCAACGGCGCGGTGGTGGAAGTGATCGGACTGCCCGAGCCACCGAGGACAGTGTTCAGCGAGGCGACAGCATTGCCCAGCCCGCCCGCCGTCACGCCACCGGCACTGACCGCGCCATTGGTGCTGCCGGCGTTCAAGCCTGTGCCCACGTTGACGACGGCGCCGCCGACCGTTTGCAGCAGGCCAGTACCGCCCAGGCCACCACCGAGACCGCCAAGGCCACCACCCACGCCGCCACTGGAACCGGTGCCGTTGGACACCAGGCCGCCACCCTTGCCGGCAGCGGTGCCTACGTTGCTCAAAGCACCGCCGAGGGTGTTGCTCAGCGCATTGCCATTGCCGGCACCAGTCACCTTGTCGCCGACACCGTCAACGGTGCTGCCTACTTTCTGGATCACGCCTTGGAGTGGGTCACCCAGGCCGGTGGCATCGCCGACTTTGTCGGTGGTGCTTTCGACCATGGCGATCACTGGTACCAGACTGCTGCCGAGTTTATTGGTCAGTTGGCTGGTCGGGCCGTTGCTGAGGGTGGTGTTGAGGGTATCGCCGAGCATGGTGACTTTCTGGCCGACACCGTCGAGCACCGGTGCGACTTTGGTGACCACGCCACCGACCACTGGAACGCTGCTGGTCGCGGTCGCCAGTTTGCCACTGAGGTCGGACACGCCGTCGCCGACATCCTGCACCACGCCACCGACCGAAGCCACGGTGGTGGTCAGGCCGTTAGGGTCGGTGGCGAGTTTGCCGATGCCGTTGGTGACGCCGTCACCCAGGGTCGTGACCACATTGCCGGCGGTTCTTGCCGCGCTCTGCACGACGCCACCGACCACAGGAGCGGTGCTCAAAGAGTCGCCAATCTGGCCGACGCCATCACCGAGGCCACTGACGGTTGTGCCGACATCCTGTACGAGGGTGGTGGTCACCAGTCGTGCGGCGGGCGGATTGGTCGGGGTGGTCGGATCGGTTGGGTCAGTCGGATTGGTAGGGTTGGTCGGATCGGTGCCGCCCGTGCCGCCAGTACCACCGGTTCCACCTGTGCCAGCGGTATCACCGCTGCCACCGCTGCTACCAGTCCCGCCAGTGCCGGCGGTTGAACTGTCTGGCGAAGAACTGCCGGAGCTGCTGTGATGGCCGCCACCGCCGCTGCTGCAGCCAGCGAGACCAAGGGAGAGGATCAATGCCAGAGCGATTGCTGATTTGCACCACACGTCTTGAGTTTTCATGATTGAGATTCCTTGCACCTGGTACAACGTTCGTTGTCTTCGATGGCTTGCCGGTCTGTCGCTGGCAATGCCTCGTCCGTGGTGCCAATCTCGATCCGGGCGCTGATTCACGCCATTCTCTAGATGGTATTAACGCCTTTATATATAGGCTGTTCGCAGTGCCTAAGGACTAATACCCAAGCGATAAGCGCGCAAAAAAAAGCCTTGAAAATCAAGGCTTGGTGTTCTTCGAGTCAGGGCAAAAGCCGGAAGAAAACTTAAGTTATATATATACAATTTACGGGTGTTCCCCGGCGCATGAGGTCACCCCATCGGCTGCCAGTGCCCGACCATATGCTCCAGATTCTGCGTGCCGACCAACTGCAACTCTCCGCTGGAGCCCGCTGCTGTGGCGAGCAGTGTGACCTCGCTGGGCAGTCGCACCGGTTTGCGAAAGTACACGGTGATTTCAAGGTTGGCCTTGGGCAAGTGATCGGCCAGCGCCGCGAGCGTGCGCGCCTTGTTCCACAAGCCATGGGCGATAGCGGTTGGGAAACCGAACAGCTTGGCGCTGGGCGCACTCAAGTGGATCGGGTTGTAGTCGCCCGAGACCTTGGCATATTGCCGGCCGATGTCTGCCGGGGCTTTCCACTTCGCCACCTCCACCAGCGATTGCGAAGGCTCCCAGTGCTGCTCCAGCGGTTCGCCATCGAGCTTAACGCCGCGACAGAGCATCTGGCTTTCGGCTTCCCATAACGGCCCGAGTTGATCATCCAGCGTGGTCAACACATCGAACGTCGCGCCTTTGGGATGCGGTTGCAGATTGTGCACCCGCACGCTGATTTGTGCGCGACTGATCCCGCCCATCGGCCGCAACACACGAATGCGGTTGCGCAAATGAATCAGCCCCAGCAGCGGAAACGGGAAGTCCTTGGCCGTGAGCAATTGCATCTGCAACGCGAAGGCGAGGATGTGTGGATACGTTGGCGGCAACAGGCCGTCGTCGGCAAAACCGCAGACCTTGCGGTAGGTGGCCAGCCGTTGGCCATCGACATCAACGAAGCAACGCAAACCGCTGTCGGGTAATTGCGTGCCGGTGATCTTGCGTCGCGTCGCTGCCCGCGCATACAGCCCGGGAAGGCTCGGTTCACGGTCCAGTGTGTGCCATTCGATGCTCATGCCTAAGCCCCCAGAACACTTTGTCCACAGACCCGCAACGCCTGCCCGGTGAACGCGCCGGTACCCGGTTGCGCCAGCCACGCCACCGCCTCGGCGACGTCCTGCGGCAAGCCGCCCTGGCCCAGCGAGCTCATGCGGCGCCCGGCTTCACGCAGGCCAAACGGGATGTGGGCAGTCATCTGGGTTTCGATGAACCCCGGCGCCACGGCGTTGATGCTGATGCCGCGTTCCAGCAGCGTCGGCGCCCAGGCTTGCGCCAGACCGATCAATCCGGCCTTGCTCGCGGCGTAGTTGGTTTGCCCACGGTTGCCGGCGATACCGCTGATCGAGGCGAGCAAAACGATTCGCGCGTTGTCGTGCACAGTGCCGCTGTCGAGCAGAGCCTTGGTTAGCACTTGTGGCGCGTTGAGGTTGACCGCCAGCACGGCGTCCCAGAATTCCGGGGTCATGTTGGCCAGAGTTTTGTCACGGGTGATCCCGGCGTTGTGCACCAGAATGTCGAGGCCGTCGGGTAGCTGTTCGATCAGTTGTGCGCCAGCGTCTTCGGCGCAGATGTCGAGGGTAATGCTTCGCCCGCCAAGGCGCGCGGCGAGGGCGTCGAGATCAGTCTTGGCCGGCGGCACGTCAAGCAGGATGACGTCAGCACCGTCGCGGGCCAGGGTTTCGGCGATGGAGGCGCCAATGCCTCGCGCAGCACCTGTCACCAAGGCTTTGCGTCCAGCCAGTGGCCGTGTCCAGTCGGTGACCGGTGTCGCACAGGCGGTCAGGCGAATCACCTGCCCGGACACGAACGCACTTTTCGGCGAAAGGAAAAACCGCAGCGGACCTTCCAGTTGATCTTCGGCCCCTTCGCCAACATAGATCAACTGCAGCGTGCCGCCGCTGCGCAACTCTTTGGCCAGCGAGCGGGAAAACCCTTCGAGTGCCCGTTGGGCGCTGGCGGCGAACGGATCTTCCAGGGTTTCCGGCGCTCGGCCAAGCATCACCAGATGGGCACTGTGCTCAAGATTTTTCATCAACGGCTGGAAAAACTCGCGCAGTTGCTTGAGGTGGTCGGTGTGCTGCAAATGACTGGCGTCGAACACCACGGCCTTGATTTTCGGGCCATGGCCGGGAATCCACGCGGTGGCCATCGACGGTTCGGTGCCATAGCTGTAGATCGCATCGGTCAGGCGGTTGGCGAACGCATTGACGCGCTCAGTCAACGGCCCGCCCCCGATCAGCAGTGCACCATCCACCGGCCGCAGGCGGCCGCCCTGCCAGCGTTCCAGCCGCACCGGCGACGGTAGGCCCAGAGCCCCGACCAGACGATGGCCGATGGACGAATTGGCGAAGTCGATATAGCGGTCAGACATGGAACGCTCTCCAGAAGTTGGGGTTCAAAGTGTGGACTACCCACGGCAATCAATCGTTCGATCCAGGCAATAAGGCCTACGCTAGAACAGCAGAGTAGTTTGCCCAGGCTGTTTTGTTGCCGGCTCCCACAAGGTTCCAGGTGAAACAGGATATTCAATAAGGAGTTTTTCATGAGTCAGTTGCGCCGCGTCGCGATCATCGGCGGTAACCGTATCCCTTTCGCCCGTTCCAACGGCCCGTACGCCACGGCCAGCAATCAGGCGATGCTCACCGCTGCCCTCGAAGGCCTGATCGAGCGCTACAACCTGCACGGCCAGCGCATGGGCGAGGTGGTGGCAGGCGCGGTGCTTAAATTGTCACGGGATATGAACCTGACCCGCGAGTGCGTACTCGGCTCACGTCTTTCGCCGGCTACGCCTGCCTATGACATCCAGCAAGCCTGCGGCACGGGCCTTGAGGCCGCGTTGCTGGTGGCCAACAAAATCGCCCTCGGGCAGATCGATTGCGGCATCGCCGGCGGTGTCGACACCACCTCGGATGCGCCGATCAGCGTCAACGAAGGCCTGCGCAAAATCCTCCTGCAAGCCAATCGCGCCAAAACCACGGGTGACAAACTCAAGGCTTTCCTGCAACTGCGGCCCAACCATTTGATCCCGGAGTTTCCGCGCAATGGCGAACCGCGCACCGGCCTGTCGATGGGCCAACACTGCGAATTGATGGCGCAGACCTGGAACATTGCTCGCGAAGATCAGGATCAACTGGCGCTTGAAAGTCATCACAAGCTCGCCGCGTCCTACAGCGAAGGCTGGCACAACGACCTGATGACGCCGTTCCTTGGCCTGACTCGCGACAATAATCTGCGCCCGGACCTGACCCTGGAAAAACTCGCCTCGCTGAAACCGGCCTTCGAAAAAAGCGCCAAAGGCACGCTGACGGCGGGCAACTCCACACCGCTGACCGATGGAGCCTCTGTGGTCTTGCTGGGCAGTGAGGAATGGGCGAAGGAACGTGGTTTGCCCATCCTGGCCTACCTGCGCGATGGCGAGGCGGCGGCGGTGGATTTCGTCAACGGCGCCGAGGGCCTGTTGATGGCGCCGGTGTATGCGGTGCCACGGTTGCTGGCGCGTAACGGCCTGACCCTGCAGGATTTCGACTACTACGAGATTCATGAAGCGTTTGCCGCGCAGGTGTTGTGCACGCTAAAGGCCTGGGAAGATCCCGAGTACTGCAAAACCCGTTTGGGGCTCGATGCGCCGTTGGGCTCGATAGACCGCAGCCGTCTCAATGTGAAGGGCAGTTCGTTGGCGGCCGGGCACCCGTTTGCCGCGACAGGTGGGCGGATTGTCGCGAATTTGGCGAAGTTGCTGGACGCGGCTGGCAAGGGCCGGGGGCTGATTTCGATTTGTGCGGCGGGTGGACAGGGGGTTACCGCTATTATCGAGCGTTGACGCCCATTTCACCGTGGGAATGGCGTCATGTCAGATTCTGTCGCAAATGCCCTCAACGCCATTTGCCAATATTCATGACCGGCTCCGCTATGATTGGCCGCGGTCGATTTTCCGGCACAGTGTGTGCATCTTCAACGTTCACAGGTCGGCACCCCCTCCCCGAGATGCGAGGATTGCCGTATAACGAGTGACATTCGCGTGTTTGGTAATAAAGGACCCACAATAAAAGCTGATGAAGACTCCAAAACGCATTGAACCCCTGATCGAGGACGGTCTGGTCGACGAAGTGCTGCGTCCACTGATGAGTGGTAAAGAAGCAGCTGTTTATGTGGTGCGCTGTGGCAATCAGTTGCGTTGCGCAAAGGTCTACAAGGAGGCGAACAAACGCAGTTTCCGTCAGGCGGCCGAGTATCAGGAAGGCCGCAAGGTGCGCAACAGCCGACAGGCTCGCGCCATGGCAAAAGGCTCCAAGTTCGGTCGCAAAGAGACCGAGGATGCCTGGCAGAACGCCGAGGTGGCGGCACTGTTCCGTCTGGCCGGTGCCGGGGTGCGAGTGCCCAAGCCGTACGACTTCCTCGATGGCGTGCTGTTGATGGAGCTGGTGGCCGACGAATTTGGCGAGGCCGCGCCGCGTCTGAATGACGTCGTGCTGGAGCCCGATCAGGCCCGCGAGTATCACGCGTTCCTGATTTCGCAGATCGTGCTGATGTTGTGTACCGGTCTGGTGCACGGTGACCTCTCCGAGTTCAACGTGCTGCTGACACCGACCGGCCCGGTCATCATCGACCTGCCGCAAGCGGTGGACGCGGCGGGCAACAACCACGCGTTCAGCATGCTCGAACGTGACGTTGGCAACATGGCTTCGTACTTCGGCCGTTTTGCGCCGGAGTTGAAGAAGACCAGGTACGCCAAGGAAATGTGGGCGCTGTACGAAGCCGGCATCTTGCACCCGGGCAGCGTGCTGACCGGCGAGTTCGACGATCCGCAGGATCTGGCCGACGTCGGCGGGGTGCTGCGTGAGATCGAAGCGGCGCGGCTGGACGAAGAGCGCAAGCAAGCGATTCGGGCAGCCGATGATGAGCCCAAGGGCAAGTCAGAGGAACCACCGCCACCACCGTGGATGCAATGATCGTTTAGAAAAACCGGCTTCGGCCGGTTTTTTGTGCCCGCCCCATTCTCGCCTGCACCGAAGTTCCCCTGTGTGCGGGCTGGCTCGCGAAAGGGGCGTGTCAGTCGTCATCAATGTTGCCTGATACAACGCGTTCGCGAGCCAGCCCGCTCCCAAAGGTTCTATGGTGTTGCTCCAATGTGTATGGGAATCTTGTTCGCCTGCGCGCACTCAAGGACTGAATGTGACCCCTCCTCGCAACGCCCACCTGATCATCACTGCCCGGCTGATCTCCGATTTCGGCGCCTTCCTCAACATGGTCGCGCTGGCCACTTACGTCTACTTGCTGAGCAACAGCGCCATGAGCGTGGGGATCTTCCTCGCCAGTCGCGTCGGTGGCGGGATTTTCGCCAGTCTGATCGGCACGCGGTTTTACCGACGCTTCAGCGGGCGTGTACCGCTGATCGCGTTCGATCTGTTACGCGCCGCTGTGCTCGGTTTGCTGTTGATCGTGCCGGTCGCTCAGCAAGCGTTGCTGTTGCCGTTTATTGCGTTCGGCCTGGGCCTGGGCAATTCGATGTTCGCCATCGGCCTCAACAGCCAGTTGCCGCGTTTGATTCCTCAGACGCAGTTAATCAAGACCAATGCCTGGATCACCTCGGCCTCGTCGGCGGCGATGGTCGGCGGCAGTCTGGTCTCGGGGTTATTGGTGGCAGGCTTCGATTTTGAAACGGTGTTCGCCCTGAATGCGCTGACCTATTTGCTGGCGGCTTTGTTGATTGTGCCGCTGCGTTTCGCCCCATCGACCCTCAATGAAGCGCCTGAACGCGGCGAATGGTCAGCCCTCAAGCAAGGTCTGCGCAGTGCCCCGGTGATTGCCGCGATGCTCGCCGTGACGATGGCCGACACCTTGGGCAGCGCCGCGCACAACGTCGGTTTCCCGATCATTTCCAAACTGCTGTCGCCCGATTCGGCCAGCACAACCCTGGGCTTGATGCTCGCGGTGTGGGCCAGCGGCAAGCTGCTCGGCGCACGGATCGCCAGTCGCCTCAAAGGCTCGGACAACAGCCATCTGGAGCGGCGGTTTTTCTTTGGCGTGGCGCTGATGTCCTGCGGGTTCATCCTGATGTTCCAGCAACACAGCCTTTTGGGATTGTTGCTGTTTTCATTGCCGGCGGGATTGGGCGACGGCTTTTCCGAGGTCGGTCTGCTGTCGCGTCTGCAACGTGAGCCCGAACACCTGCGCCTGCCGATCTTCAGCTTTTTGACCTTGCTGCAAATGACCGGCTTCGGCGTGGGTATGCTGATCGCCGCCCCGTTCTATGGGTGGTGGACGCCGGGGGCTGTGGTCATGCTGTTTCACGGCATTCCCTTGGGCACGTTGCTGGCGGTGAAAGGGCTGGCGATCAGGCGCGAGCGGGTTGCGCGCAGCAGCCCGACGCCAGTTCCTTGAGGATCGGGCAATCGGGGCGATGGTCACCGTGGCAGTGCTCGACCAGATCCTGCAGGGTGTCGCGCAACTGGCCAAGCTCGCGGATCTTGTGGTTCAACTCGTCGATGTGCTGACGGGCCAACGCCTTCACATCGGCACTGGCCCGTTGGCGATCCTGCCAGAGGGTCAGCAGTTTGCCGACCTCTTCCAGTGAAAAGCCCAGGTCCCGCGAGCGCTTGATGAACGCCAGCGTGTGCAGATCATCGTCGCCGTAAATCCGATAGCCGCTGTCGGTGCGATGGGCCGCTTTAAGCAAACCGATCGACTCGTAATAGCGGATCATTTTCGCGCTCAGGCCACTGTGCTTGGCTGCTTGGCCGATGTTCATCGGTGCTCCTCCAGATCCTTGGGCTTCCAGGTTTTCAACAGTAGCGCATTGCTCACCACGCTGACGCTCGACAGCGCCATCGCCGCGCCGGCCAACACCGGGTTGAGGAAGCCGAACGCTGCCAACGGAATGCCGACCAGGTTGTAGACGAAGGCCCAGAACAGGTTCTGGCGGATCTTCGCGTAGGTCTTGCGGCTGATGTCCAGCGCCGCCGGCACCAGCCGTGGATCGCCGCGCATCAGGGTGATGCCCGCCGCATGCATGGCCACGTCGGTGCCGCCTCCCATGGCGATGCCGATGTCGGCGGCGGCGAGAGCCGGGGCGTCATTGATGCCATCGCCGACCATGGCGACGACGCCGGTTTTCTTCAGTTCGGTGACGGTGGCGGCTTTGTCGGCTGGCAGTACCTCGGCGTGCACGTTTTCAATGCCCAAGGCCTGGGCCACCACGCGGGCGCTGCCACGGTTGTCGCCGGTCAGCAGATGACTGTGGATGCCTCGTGCGGCCAGTTGTTGCACCGCTTCCAGTGCCCCGGGTTTCAACGTGTCACCGAAGGCAAACAACCCGAGAATACGCGGCTCGGGGCTTTGTTCAATCAGCCACGACAGGGTGCGGCCTTCGGCTTCCCAGGCTTTGGCGGATTCGCCCAGAGTCCCGGCGTTTAAACCGTTGTCTTCGAGCATCCGCCGATTGCCCAGCGCCAGACGCCGACCTTCGAAAGTGCCGGCAATGCCGCGACCGGTCAGCGATTGGCTGTCGCTGACGTCGGGCACCGTCAGATCACGTTCGGCAGCGGCGTCCAGCACGGCTTTGGCCAGCGGATGTTCACTGCCGCGTTGCAGGGCGCCGGCCAGTTTCAGCAGGGTGTTTTGATCACCGTCGACCGCGTTGAAATGCGCGATGCGTGGCGCGCCGGAGGTCAGCGTGCCAGTCTTGTCGAACACCACGCTGCTGACTTCATGGGCGCGTTCCAAGGCTTCGGCGTCCTTGATCAGGATGCCGTGACGCGCTGCCACGCCGGTGCCGGCCATGATGGCGGTGGGCGTGGCGAGGCCCAAGGCGCAGGGGCAAGCGATGACCAATACGGCGACCGCGTTGATCAGCGCGGTTTCCATCGGCGCGCCGTACAGCCACCAGCCGATCAGCGTTGCCAGGGCCAAAACCAACACGGTTGGCACAAACACTTGGCTGACTTTATCCACCAGTTTCTGGATCGGTGCTTTCGCCGCCTGAGCGTCTTCCACCAGACGAATGATCCGCGCCAGTACGCTTTCGGCGCCCAGGGCGGTGGTGCGCACCTGCAACCGGCCTTCCCCGTTGATCGCGCCACCGGTGACCTTGTCGCCGGGTTGTTTCGGCACCGGCAGGCTCTCACCACTGATCAGGGCTTCGTCGGCGTGGCTCTGGCCCTCCAGCACTTCACCGTCGACCGGGAAGCGCTCGCCGGGTTTGACCAGAACCACGTCGTTCAGATGCAGGGCGCTGATGGCGACGTCCTGTTCGCGACCGTCGATCAATTGAATCGCCCGTTCCGGACGCAAGGCTTCGAGCGCGCGGATGGCGCTGGCGGTCTGGCGTTTGGCGCGGCTTTCCAGGTATTTGCCGAGCAACACCAGGGCGATGACCACCGCCGATGCTTCGAAGTACAGGTGCGGCATGCGCCCGGCAGCGGTGGCCCACTCGTAAAGGCTCAAGCCATAACCGGCGCTGGTGCCAAGGGCGACAAGCAAGTCCATGTTGCCGGCGCCGGCGCGGACGGCTTTCCACGCCGCGATATAGAAGCGTGCGCCGAAAATGAATTGCACCGGAGTAGCGAGAGCAAATTGCGCCCAGGCGGGCAGCATCCAATGAATGCCGAACGGTTGCAGCAGCATCGGCGCCACCAGTGGTAGGGCGAGGGCGATCGCACAGATCAGCGCCCAACGTTCGTGTTGCAGGTGTTGATGCTGTTTGTCGGTTGGCGGGTGTTCGGCTTGCCAGACGCTGGCCGAATAACCGGCCTTGCTCACCGCGTCGAGCAGGGTTTGCTCATCGACCTGCCCAAGCAGCTCAAGGTGGGCGCGCTCGTTGGCCAGGTTGACGCTGACGCTTTTCACCCCGGGAACTTTGTTCAGGGCGCGTTCGACGCGACCCACGCAGGACGCGCAGGTCATGCCGTCGATGCTCAGTTCGAGTGTCTGCTGCGGCACGCTATAGCCGGCGCGCGCTATCGCGTCCATCAAGGCCGGCAGACTGTCGGCGGGGGCCTGGACGCGGGCCTGTTCGGTGGCGAGATTGACACTGACGGCACTGGCGCCGCTGACTTTGCTCAAGGCCCGCTCGACACGTCCGGCGCAACTGGCGCAGGTCATGCCGGCAATCGGCAGATCGAAAGTGATGGATTCGGACATCGGTCGTACTCCCTGTAGAGGATGCCTACAAGGATCAACCTTGCCATGCGGGCAAGGTCAAGCGCCAATCGGCACGATGTCGCAGGGCAAAAAAATGCGAGCGGGCTGGCTCGCGAAGGGGCGTGACATTCAAGGTCTTTGTTGAATGACACAACGCTTTCGCGAGCCAGCCCGCTCCCACATTCTGGACGGGCTTAATATTCGAGGGCGGCGGGCCGCAGGTACAAGCCTTTGGCGGATGAGGCGATACGGTACTTCACCACATCGCCAGCCTTGAGCGAGATCTCCTGCGCCGGTGGTGCCAGCATGCCGGGCTGACAACCCGATACTTGACCTGGCTCCAGTTTCAGACGAATCGAAAAAGTACCATGGGGCAGGTTGAACGAGGTGGACTGCTCTTGAAGCAGTCGCCCTGCAAACTGATCCTGGATGTACACGCCAATCTCGCAAGACGTCGGCACTTCCAGACGCTCGCGCGAAATGATCAGAACGGCGTAGTCCTCCCCGGTCGCGTTGGCCTGAGGCAGGAAGGCGAAGAGGCTGAGCAAGCCAAACAGGCTGAAAGCTGACCAGCGCATGGCTGAATCTCCTGAATTTAGGTCATTGATGCACGCAGCTTGGCCGAGCGCGGCGCCGATTGCCAGCCCGGCCGTTTATTCAAGAACTTGACCTTGTCACCATGGCAAGCTCAAAACTGCTGGCAACCTCACTCAAAGGAGTCATCCCATGCAAGTGTTCAACGTTCAAGGCATGTCCTGCGGCCACTGCGTCAAAGCGATCACCAACGCGGTGCAAGCCAAGGATCCGGCGGCCGTTGTGCAGGTTGATCTGGCAGCCAAAGAGGTCGGTGTCGACAGTGTAATGACGGCCGATCAGGTGATCGCCGCCATCAGCGAGGAAGGTTACGCCATCAAACTCGTCTGATTTTTAATAGTTAGCGAGCTATCGGAATGTTCAAGGCGTCCGGGCGCGGCTAAACTGTCGGGCTGCCGACTTGCCAACCTGGATGCCTGATGAACTTCCGTACCATTCTGATTCTCGGTGCCTTGACCGCCTTCGGTCCCTTGGCGATCGACTTTTATTTACCTGCGTTTCCCTCCATGGCGCTGGCATTCGCTACCGATGAAAAACACGTCCAGATGACGCTGGCCGCGTACTTCCTTGGTCTGTCGATTGGCCAACTGGCTTACGGCCCGGTAGCGGATCGCTTTGGTCGACGGGTTCCGTTGCTTATTGGTCTTGCGCTGTTCACGCTGGCGTCCCTGGCCTGCGCTTATGCGCCAAATCTGGAATGGCTGATCGGCGCACGCTTCGTGCAGGCGCTGGGTGGTTGTGCGGGGATGGTGATTTCTAGGGCGGTGGTCAGCGACAAATGCGATGCGGTGGGCTCGGCGAAGGTCTTTTCGCAGCTAATGCTGGTGATGGGCCTGGCCCCCATCCTGGCGCCGATGCTCGGCGGCCTGCTGGTCAACACCACGGGTTGGCAGTCGATCTTTCTGGTGCTGACCGTTTTCAGTGCATTGGCCGGCTTGGCGGTGGCCCTCGGTCTGCCGGAAAGTATGCCGGCGCATATACCGCGCCAACCGTTGTCCGGTGCCTTGCGCCAGTATGGACGCCTGTTGAAGGATCCGGTTTATATCGGCCATGCCCTGACTGGCGGCATCGCCATCGCCGGGATGTTTGCCTACATTGCGGGCTCACCGTTCATCTTTATCAAACTGTATGGCGTGCCGGCGGAGCATTTCGGCTGGCTGTTCGGCACCAACGCGGCGGGGTTCATTCTGGTGGCGCAAATCAATGCGCGGCTATTGGCCAAGCGAGGCCCGGCGTTTCTGCTGTCGCGCGCGGTCTGGGTTTATCTGGCCGCCGGTCTGACTTTGCTAGCGGTCGCGGCTTTGCACACCGAGGCACTGTGGCCGCTGCTGATCCCTTTGTTCATCTGTGTGGCCAGCCTTGGCTGCATCAGTCCCAATGCCGCAGCCTGTGCAATGAATGGGCAGGGTGGCCGCGCCGGCAGTGCGTCGGCGTTGCTCGGCTGCATGCAGTTCAGCGTCGCCGCTGGGGCTTCGGCGCTGGTGGGCGTGTTGCACGATGGCTCCGCCGTGCCGATGGCAATGGTCATCAGCCTGTGCGGTTTGTTGGTGGTGAGCGCCGCGATGCTCACCCGGCGTTTACAGAATGCCCGAACACTGGCGCAAGCCCGGGCCGAGGCATAAGAAAACCTCAACCGGCAGCGCGTTGCTGGCTGAGGTCGGGGATCTGATGGGGCGCGCAAATGCGCGCTTCGAGGGTGCGGATGAAGGCCAAGGCTTCGGCTTCACTGCGGAATGTCACGGCGTGCTGGTCCAGGCGAACCTGCCATTGAGACTTTGCCACTTCTTTTATCAGGATCTTCATTGCTGACCTCCCTTGCGTAAAAGATGTATCGCAGAGGCGTCGATTGTAGACCTGAATACGATCGCAATTGTGACAAGGATCAACTGTCAGACTGACGGCCCAAAAAATATCGCAGCCCCCGCCAGCCCGTTATTGGCGCTGCCGAAGACTGCGATTTTTTGCTGTTTAGAAACCTTCTAAAACAATTTTTCCCTTGGCTTTGCCGCTCTCCAGCAATTCATGCGCCCGACGCAGATTCGCCGCATTGATGCTGCCAAAGTACTCGCCAACCGTCGTCTTCAAGGTTCCGGCATCAACCAGTTCGGCCACGCGGTTGAGCAGGTTGTGCTGTTCGATCATGTCCGGCGTCTCGAACAGCGAGCGGGTGTACATGAACTCCCAGTGCAGTGACAGGCTCTTGCGCTTGAGCTTGGTCACGTCCAGCGACTTCGGATCGTCGATCAGCGCCAGCTTGCCTTGCGGCGCCAGGGCTTCGATCAGTTGGTCCAGGTGCTGCTCGGTCTGGGTCAGGCTGGCGACGTGGGTCACTTGGTTGATCCCGGCACGCTTGAGCGCTTCGCTCAGCGGCTGGCTGTGATCGATCACCAGGTCCGCGCCCAACTCGCTGACCCAATCGCGGGTCTGCTCACGGGAGGCGGTGCCGATCACGTTCAGACCGGTCAGTTGCTTGGCCAGTTGCGTGAGGATCGAGCCCACGCCGCCCGCCGCGCCGACGATCAGCAGGCTCTGGCCTTCGGCGGTTTTACCTTCGCGAATTTGCAGGCGTTCGAAGAGCAACTCCCACGCGGTGATCGCGGTCAGGGGCAGGGCGGCGGCTTCAGCGAAACCCAGGGATTTGGGCATGTGCCCGACAATTCGCTCATCCACAACGTGCCGTTCGCTGTTGCCACCCGCGCGGGCGATGGAACCGGCGTAGAAGACGTTGTCCCCAGCCTTGAACAGCGTCACTTCACTGCCCACAGCCTTGACCACTCCGGCCACGTCCCAGCCCAGCACTTTCGCCGCGCCGCCTTCAGGGGCGACGTTCTGGCGAATTTTGGTATCCACGGGATTGACCGAAATGGCTTTGACTTCCACCAGCAAATCGCGCGGGCCAGCCACCGGTTCCGGCAGTTCGATGTCTTGCAGGGATTTTGCGTCGCTGATCGGCAGGGAGGCGTAATAAGCAATGGCTTTCATGAGGGGCTCCGTAAAGGTAATAAAAGAAAGGTTCAGGCGATGCTGCCCAGACGTTTGAGTTCGAAGTGTTCGATGCACTGGCCGGCAGTGGCCTGGAAATTCTGAAAGTGTGCGCTGGCGTTGTGCGCTTGCAGGATGGCTTCGCTGGCCCAGTGTTCGATTACGTAGAACACCTGCGGGTCGGTCAGGTCGCGATGCAAGTCATACTGACTGCAACCGTCCTCGGCACGGCTTGGCTCTACCAGTGCGCGCAACGCCTGCTCAAGGGTGTCCTGCTGGCCGGGTTTGGCGGTCAGGGTGGCAATAGCAGTAAATGGCTGGGACATGCTCGGCTCCATAGAAGCGGGATGAATTCGATGGCGCAGATGATTGGCTATTTCTCTGCAAGATAAAACCGGCTAAAAGAGCAGTCTCTTTCAATATTTTTTTGATAGTCGAGGCTGTGGATGCTGCGTTTCGATGACTTGCAGTTGTTTGTTCGGGCGGCGGATCTGGGCAGCCTGTCAGCGGCGGCGCGGGTGATGGACATGTCCGCCGCGGTGGCCAGTGCGGCGTTGAAGCGCATTGAGCAGCAACTCGGCGCACGGTTGCTGGCGCGCTCCACGCGCAGTCTTCGCCTGACCGCCGAGGGTGAAGGCTTTCTCGAATACGCCCGGGCCGCGCTGAGCAACCTCGATGAGGGCCGACGTCTGTTGGCCAGCGGGCAGGAGCAGGTCAGCGGGGTCTTGCAGTTGTCGGCACCTTCGGATTTCGGGCGCAACCTGTTGTTGCCCTGGCTCGACGAGTTCCAGCGTGAACATCCGAAACTGACCGTACGCCTGTTGCTCGGCGACCGCATCGCCGACCTGTTTCGCCAGCCGGTGGACATCGCCCTGCGTTATGGCGAGCCGGAAGACTCCAGCCTGATCGCCTTGCCCATCGCCCCGCATAACCGCCGCGTGCTTTGCGCATCCCCGGCCTATCTGGCGCGGCACGGCGAACCGCGCCAACTCGAACAACTGGCTCAGCACAATTGCCTGTTGTACATGCTCGGCAGCCGGGTGCATGACCACTGGAGTTTTCACGACGGTAAGCGCGAAGTCGGTTTGACCGTCAGTGGCGATCGTTTCAGTGACGACGCCGACGTCGTGCGGTTGTGGGCGGTGGCCGGCGCGGGCATTGCCTACAAATCCTGGCTGGACGTGGGCGCCGATGTCCTCGCCGGGCGCCTCAAAGTGCTGTTGCCGGAGCTGCTTTGTGAGCGCGCTCCGCTGAATCTTTTGTGCGCACATCGCGCACAATTGAGTAAGCCGGTGAACCTGCTGAGGGAAATGCTCGCCAGCCGTTGCGCTGATTTGAGTAGTCAATTTCCCGTTTTCCAGAAACTTGATCATTAGTCGCAGGTAAATAGAGAAATTTCTGTCAGGAACAATCACCACACGTGCAGGCCGCGACGCGGGACGGGGCGTGCATCCCGCTTATACTAGCGCCCGCCTCATGCCAGTACCGAAACCCGGCCCGGACGACGTCACACCCAGCAGTCCCTGTTCAATTCAGGGCTGTGCAAGGGTGGCGGGTTCTATGCCGGAACATGTTGTGTCAATGGCCTGCCTTGCCCCGGCTCAGGGCGATTTTCACGTCTTGGCCGCCGACCCATTACTGGTCAAGATGTCTCCGAGCAGTAGACGATACGATTCCACAGGGAGTGAATACATGGAACATGCACCTTGCATCAGCCAGATCGCCACGTTGCTGGCCGACCCCAAGCGCAGCGCGATGATGTGGGCGCTGATGGACGGCTCGGCCCGGCAGACCGAGGAGCTAGCGCTACTGGCAGGACTGTCGCCGTCGTCGGCCAGCGCGCATCTGGCACGCTTGTCCACCGGCGGTCTGTTGAAGGTTGAAGTTCGTGGTCGCAAGCGGTTTTTCCGTCTTTCGGCACCGGAGGTGGGGGCGGCGATAGAAGCGCTGGCCAGCGCCACCATTGCCAGTGCTCCGCGGGAAGTCGCCGAAGTGTTCAAGCGCGCCACACCCATGGCCAAACCTCAGACGGCACCCTCATCGCTATTGCGCGCACGTTTTTGTGATGACCATTTGGGCGGCACGCTGGCTGCCGATCTGTACCAGCGACTGCTCGACGCCGGCTGGATCGAACAGCTTGAACAACGCGTGGTGGTGACCCATAAAGGCGCTAAACAGTTGGCCAGTCGCGGCGTGTTCATCCAGGCGCTGGCCCATCGCAACGTGCAGGTGGCTTGCGCTTGCCCGGACTGGAGCGAGCGTCGTCCGCACATGGGCGGTTCACTCGGTGCGGCATTGCTGCAGTTGTTCATGCAGTCCGGTTGGCTGACATTGCCCAATGATTCAAGAGCCCTGCAACTGACGGACACCGGCCAGCGGGAATTGCATCGATTTGCCAAGGAAACCGAGCTGGAGATGGCGTGATAGAGCATTCGAGATCGACGTCAGGCGTGTCGACGTCGTCTACGACTGCGAGCAGGTCGCATCCAGTACGGCCTCTGTATCACCATCGCGCACACTCAATCCGGGGATATTTCGGATGGGGGAGGCGATATGGACACTCAAGGCTTCAGCGCGGCAGAACGCTTGGAAAGACTGCCGATCAGCGGTTATCACCGGATCATTTTCATCATCATCGCCCTGGCGTTTTTCTTTGACTCCATGGACCTGGCGATGATGACGTTCCTGCTCGGCTCGATCAAAGCCGAGTTCGGCCTGAGCAGTGCGCAGGCAGGGCTGCTCGCCAGTTCGAGTTTCTTCGGTATGGTGCTCGGCGCGTCGTTGTCCGGCATGCTCGCCGACCGTTTCGGACGCAAACCGGTGTTTCAGTGGAGCATCGTCCTGTGGGGGCTGGCCAGTTATCTCTGCTCGACGGCGCAAACGATCGAGTCGCTGACGCTGTTCCGCATCCTGCTGGGGATTGGCATGGGCATGGAGTTTCCGATTGCCCAATCGATGTTGTCGGAGCTGATTCCGGCTCAGCGACGCGGGCGCTACATCGCCTTGATGGACGGCTTCTGGCCGCTGGGTTTTGTCGCGGCCGGGGTGCTGTCGTATTTCCTGCTGCCGCTGATTGGCTGGCGCGACATCTTTCTGGTGTTGGCGGTGCCGGCGGTGTTTGTGCTGGCGATCCGTTTTTTCATTCCCGAATCACCGCGCTGGCTGGAACAGGCCGGAAAACATCAGGCCGCCGATAAGGTCTTGAGCGGGATCGAAGCACGGGTGCGCGCATCGCTCGGTGGCGCCGCGTTGCCGTCACCGCTTCGTATACCGCGCACTGTGACGCCCCCGGGCGACTTCTTTTCGGCGCTCAAGCAGATCTGGTCGCCACAGTATCGCCAGCGCACAACGATGATCTGGAGTGTGTGGTTCTTCGCGCTGCTGGGTTTTTATGGCCTGACGTCTTGGCTCAGCGCATTGCTGCAACAGTCTGGTTTCGCCGTGACGCAGTCGGTGTATTACACGGTGCTGATTTCCCTGGGCGGGATTCCCGGTTTCCTGATGGCGGCGTGGCTGGTGGAACGCTGGGGACGTAAACCGGTGTGCATCGTCACGCTGCTCGGCGGGGGGGTAATGGCGTTTCTGTATGGGCAGAGCGCGGTGTTCGGCGGGAATGTGGCGCTGCTGATCAGCACAGGGTTGCTGATGCAGTTCTTCCTGTTTGGCATGTGGGCAGTGCTCTACACCTACACGCCGGAGTTGTATCCGACGTCAGCCCGGGCGACGGGCTCGGGATTCGCCTCGGCGATTGGTCGGGTGGGGTCGCTGCTCGGGCCTTTGGTGACCGGGCTGGTGTTCCCGGTGACCGGGCAGGGTGGGGTGTTTGCGCTGGGTGCGCTGTGCTTTGCGATTGCGGCAGGGGTGGTGTGGCTGTTCGGGATGGAGACGCGGGGCAAAACGCTGGAAGAGCTGACTGAAACACAAGTCGCAGGCTGAACATAAATGCCATGGTGGGAGCGGGCTTGCTCGCGAAGGGGGGGTGTCATTCAACAACCATGTCGACTGATACGACGCCTTCGCGAGCAAGCCCCACTTTAGCTCTTCAGTGTTGTTACGGTTTTACCAACCGTGCATCCAGGCTGTTCTGTGCCAGACGCTTGGCCTGATCCTGGGTCATGCCCAGGTGCTCGTGCAGCGCGTGGAAGTTCTCGGTCACGTAGCCGCCGAAGTACGCCGGGTCATCTGAGTTCACCGTAACCTTCACGCCACGCTCAAGCATGTCGAGAATGTTGTGCTGCGACATGTGATCGAACACGCAAAGCTTGGTGTTCGACAGCGGGCACACGGTCAACGGGATTTGCTCATCGATGATCCGCTGCATCAGGCGCTCGTCTTCGATGGCGCGCACGCCATGGTCGATACGCTGGATTTTCAGCAGGTCGATGGCCTCCCAGATGTACTCCGGTGGCCCTTCTTCACCGGCGTGGGCGACGGTCAGGAAGCCTTCGTGACGAGCGCGGTCGAACACGCGCTGGAACTTGCTCGGCGGATGACCCATCTCGGAACTGTCCAGACCGACAGCGACAAACGCGTCACGGAACGGCAGCGCCTGATCGAGGGTTTTCTGTGCTTCGTCTTCGCTCAGATGGCGCAGGAAACTCAGGATCAAACCGCTGGTGATGCCCAGTTGCTGCTCACCATCTTTCAAAGCGGCGGCGATGCCGTTTAACACCACTTCGAACGGGATACCCCGATCGGTGTGGGTTTGCGGGTCGAAGAACGGTTCGGTGTGAATCACGTTCTGCTCTTTGCAGCGCAGCAGATAGGCCCAGGTCAGGTCGTAGAAATCCTGGGAGGTGCGCAGCACGTCGGCGCCCTGGTAATACAGGTCGAGAAATTCCTGCAGATTGTTGAAGGCGTAAGCCTTGCGCAGGGTTTCAACGTCGTTCCACGGCAGGGCGATCTTGTTGCGTTCGGCCAGGGAGAACAGCAGTTCGGGCTCCAGCGAGCCTTCCAGGTGCAGGTGCAGTTCAGCCTTGGGCAGGGCGTTGAGCCAGTCGTACATAGTCTTTTCTCATCAGGTGCAATGACGGCATTCTACAGATGCTTGCCGAAACAATTGGCAAAACCTGACCAAGCGATCCATCAGATCGCCTCCTGTTCCCGCCGATAGGCGTAGGTATCGGCGAAGCGCGAGAGCAGGAATTCGGCGCAAGTAGTGGTCGGATATTTCGCCGGATGCTGTGCGTCCCGGCAACCGGGCAGGCATTCGATGCGCGTGTCCGGGTGTGGCTCGGCGAAGAACGGCATCGAGTAGCGATCCACGCCCAGCGGGCTGATCACCCGGTGCGGTGTCGAGCGATATCGGTCGTTGCTCCAGCGCGCCATCATGTCGCCGAGGTTGACCACGAAGGTGCCGTCAATCGGCGGTGCGTCGATCCATTGGCCTTTGACGTTCTTCACTTGCAGACCACCCGCCGCGTCCTGATAGAGCAGGGTGATGCAGCCGTAATCGGTGTGCGCGCCAGCGCCTTGTTGCTCGGCAGAGCTGGCAGTGTGGCGTGGCGGGTAATGGATCATCCGCAACACGCTGACCGGCTCATTGAAACGGCTGTCGAAGAAATCACGCTCAATGCCAAGGGCTATCGTCATGGCGCGCAACAAGGTTTGCGCGAGGGCCTGCATGTCGAGGTAGTGCTGCTCCATCAAGGGTTGCCATCCCGCTTGCTCAGGATGGCGGTTCGGCCCGCGCAAGGGTTTCTCCGCCAGCACGTCGGGATGATCGACCGGCAGATGCAGACCCATGTCGAACGTTTCTTTCAGGTCGCTGGGTTTGCTCGGGTCGAGTTGCTCGGTGGCGATGGCGCCGTAGCCACGGTGATGGCGGGTCTGGGTGATGTCGATCTTGAGTTTTTCTGGCGCCGGTTGCGCAAAAAAACGCTGTGCGTGGTCGAGCAGGGCGTCGATGCGTTGCGCCGAAACAAGATGACCCTTGATGTAGAAGAACCCCCACTCGCGGCAGGCCTGGTCGATCTGCTCGGCCACGGCGGGCCAGGCGTTTTGGTCGTCGCTGTAGAGCGGGCTGATGTCGATGATCGGAAGCTGATCCATACACAATCCTTGAAAGCACTGGAGAGCCAAACGTGACAACGGGCTTGCTCACGAAGGCGGTGTATCAGGCCATTGCGTATCGACCGACACGACGCCTTCGCGAGCAAGCCCGCTCCCACAGGTGTGCGCTTACTTCGGCATCTCGGCCTTCATGCCTTCCACGTAATAGTTCATCGAGGCCAGTTCTGCGTTGGTTGCGCTCACGCCCGCCGGGATTTTTTCGACCCCGGCCTGATCCTTGATCGGCCCGGTAAACGGCTTGAACGCGCCGCTCTTGATGTCGGCGATGATCTGCTCGGCTTCAGCCTTCACGGGCGCCGGCACCAGGTCGCTGATCGGCAGTTCAACCGTGCCTTCTTTCAAACCGCCCCAGTAGTCCTGGGATTTCCAGGTGTGGTCGATCACGCTTTGCGTCGCCTGAATGTAGTGCGGCGCCCAGTCATTGACGATTGAAGTCAGCACCGCTTTCGGCCCGAAGTGCGCCATGTCGGAGGCGTAGCCCACGGCGTACACGCCACGACGTTCGGCCGCTTGAATCGGCGCGGGGCTGTCGGTGTGCTGGAACACCACGTCCACGCCCTGATCGATCAGGGCGTTGGCCGCATCGGCTTCCTTGCCCGGATCGAACCACGAGTTGACCCACACCACTTTGATCTCGGTGCCTGGGTTGTACTTGTTCAGGGCCAGTTGAATAGCGTTGATGTCGCGGATCACTTCCGGAATCGGGAACGAGGCGACGTAGCCGATTTTTTTGCTCTTGGTCATCTTCGCCGCGAGGAAACCACCGACGTAGCGACCTTCGTAAGTGCGTGCCAGATAGGTGCCGAGGTTCTTGTCCTGCTTGTAGCCGGTGGCGTGTTCGAAAGTCACTTTGGGAAACTGTTTGGCGACTTTCAGCGTCGGGTTCATGTAGCCAAACGAGGTGGTGAATATCAGGTCGTACTTGTCCTTGGCCATGTTGCGGATCACCCGCTCGGCATCGGCACCTTCGGCGACGTTTTCCACAAAGTGGGTGGTGATCTGATCGCCGAATTTCTCGGCCAGTGCCTTGCGCCCCTGTTCATGCTGATACGTCCAGCCGTGGTCGCCGATCGGGCCGATATAGACGAAACCGACCTTCAGCGGATCGGCAGCGCTGGCGCTCAGACTGATCCCCAGACCGAGGACGGCGCACAGCAGTTTGTGCAGCGGACGTATTTGCATGAATTGGAGCTCCGTTTTGTTGTGTGTGGACAGCGTCAATGCAAATTGCTGACCAACAGGACAACAAACGTCTCCAAACCGCATAACGGCCTTCGCGAGCACGCTCGCTCCCACAGGGGAATGCATATCAATGTGGGCGCGGGCTTGCTCGCGAAGAGGTCGGCGCGGCCAATAAAAGTGCAACGAATGAAACGGCCGCCATTCACTGGTGCGCTAAGGTGTAACGAAACGTTAGCGCCGTTCCGCAGTCAGTAGCTCACTCGCACTCTCCGGCAAAAGGCCCGCCATGCTCACGATTCTCAAGCAAGAAAGCTTTCTACTGTTGGCGCTCATCGCCGCACTCGTCGCTTATCCACTGGAACACTGGCTGCTGCACAGCGGCCAGATCGTTGCCCTGGGCGCCGGGCTGGTGCTGATCGCGTTCATCGTCGTCGCCTCAATGCGCGTCGCCCACCACGCCGAACTGCTCGCCGAAAAAGTCGGCGACCCTTACGGCACGATGATTCTCACACTGGCCGCCGTGCTGGTCGAAGTGGTGATTCTGGCGATCATGATGAGCAACGAAGCGTCGCCCACTCTGGTGCGTGACACGATCTATTCTGCGGTGATGCTCGACATCAACGGCATCCTCGGCCTCGCGGCGCTGATGGGCGGGATCAAGCACGGCGAGCAGTCCTACAACGACGATTCGGCGCGCAGCTACAGCGTGATGATCCTCACCGCCATGGGCGTGTCGATGGTGGTGCCGGAGTTCATTCCCGAGGCTAACTGGAAGGTTTATTCGGCGTTCACCATCGGTGCGATGGTGGTGCTTTACACCTTGTTCCTGCGCATGCAGGTCGGGCCGCACAGCTATTTTTTCAGCTACAGCTACCCGGACAAGCGGCGCAAGAAAGAGCAGGTCGAACAGCAACCGAAACCGCTCAGATTGGGCTTGTCGATTGGCATTCTGGTGTTTGGTGTGGTGGTGATCGGCGCGCTGGCCGAGGTGATGTCGAAAACCCTCGATCTGGGCCTGGAGGGAACAGGGGCGCCGCCGGTGATCACGGCGATTCTGGTGGCGGCAATCTCGGCCGCGCCGGAAATTCTCACGGCATTGCGTGCGGCGCTGGCCAACCGCATGCAGTCGGTGGTCAACATCGCGATGGGCGCGTCACTGTCGACGGTGATCCTGACCGTGCCGGTGATGGAAGCCATGGCGCTGTATACCGGTCAGCCGTTTCAGATGGCGATGACGCCAGTGCAGACGGTGATGATCTTCATCACCCTGATCGTCAGTGCGATCAACCTCAACGACGGCGAAACCAACGCCATTGAGGGTATGACGCACTTTGTGTTGTTTGCGACGTTCATCATGCTGTCCCTGCTCGGGCTCTAGGAACACCACAATTCCAAATGAGGGAGCGGGCTTGCTCGCGAAAGCGGTCTGTCAGGCAGCTTAAAACTGACTGACACGACGCCTTCGCGAGCAAGCCCGCTCCCACAGGTTTTATCGGTGGTGAATCAGGTGCCGGCGATCAGTTGGCGCGCGGCCTGGCTGTGATCGGCAATCAAGCCCTTGAGATCCAGGCCTTCGACCTGGCCGTCAACCACACGCCACTTGCCGCCGATCATCACTCGATCCGCACGATCGGCGCCACACAGCAGCAGCGCCGAAATCGGATCATGGCTACCGGAGAAGCGCAGCTCATCGAGCTTGAACAGTGCCAGATCGGCCTGCTTGCCGACCGCCAGTTCACCGATGTCGGTGCGGCCCAACAGGCTCGCCGACCCCTTGGTCGCCCAACCCAGCACACGCTCGGGGGTAATTTTCTCGGCGCCATAACGCAGACGCTGGATGTACAACGCCTGCCGCGCTTCCAGAATCATGTTCGACGCATCGTTGGACGCCGAGCCGTCGACCCCCAGACCAAACAGCGCGCCAGCGTCGGTCAGATCGATACTCGGGCAAATGCCGGAGGCCAGACGCATGTTCGAACTCGGGCAATGGCAAATGCCGGTGCCGGCCTGGCCGAGGCGGGTGATTTCGTCCGGGTTGAAGTGGATGCCGTGGGCCAGCCAGGTGCGCGGGCCCAGCCAGCCGACGCTGTCCAGATAATCGACGGTGCGCAGGCCGAAACGCTGCAGGCAGAAGTCCTCTTCATCGAGGGTTTCGGCCAGGTGCGTGTGCAGGCGCACGTCGAGCTGGTTCGCCAGTTCAGCGCTGGCCGACATGATTTCCGGCGTCACCGAGAAGGGCGAGCACGGTGCCAGGGCAATCTGAATCTGCGCGCCATCGCCACGCTCGTGGTACTCGTGAATCAGGCGCTGACTGTCGTCGAGAATCACCTGGCCTTCCTGCACGGTCTGCTGCGGCGGCAGGCCGCCGTCCTTCTCGCCGAGACTCATCGAGCCGCGAGTGAGCATGGCGCGCATGCCCAGTTCACGCACGGTTTCGACTTGTACGTCGATGGCGTTTTCCAGACCGTCCGGGAACAGGTAATGGTGGTCGGCGGCGGTGGTGCAACCCGATAGCAGCAATTCAGCCAAAGCCACTTTTGTCGCGAGGGCGAGTTTTTCAGGCGTCAGGCGTGCCCACACCGGGTACAGGGTTTTCAGCCAGGGAAACAAGGGCTGATTGACCACTGGCGCCCAGGCGCGAGTCAGGGTTTGGTAGAAATGGTGGTGGGTGTTGATCAGGCCCGGCAGGATCACATGTTCGCGGGCATCGAACACTTCATTGCACGGCGCGGACGGTTGCTGACCGGCCGCCAGCACTTCGACGATCACGCCGTGTTGCAGCACCAGACCACCACGGGCATCGAGCGCGTTGGCCGTGAAAATGGCGAGGGGATTTTTTAACCAGATACGGATGGCAGGCATTGTGGCCGGCTCCTCTGAAAGTGGGGTTCAGGGTTGCCAGCTCAGTGTTGCCCTGTCTGCTGATCCAGGGTCGCCGCGAAGGACGAGGCGCGCAGTTTCAAACAAAACGCGATGCCGGGCAAGCCCCACCCGACAGGACAACACACACCACCCCTTATGGGAGAGGGCTTGCTGGCGAAAGCGCTGAGTCAGGCACGGGTGTATTGACTGACACGACGCCTTCGCGAGCAAGCCCGCTCCCACAGGGGTTATACGGTGCTTACCAAGGAATGGTTTCACCCTTGTAATTGACGAAGTGGTGCCCGCCCTTGCCAGTAAACGCATTCACCTGATCGACCAGACCGCGCGTGCTGGTCTCGACATCAATGTCGGCACCCTCACCGCCCATGTCCGTCTTCACCCAACCCGGATGCAGCGACAGCACCGTGAGTTTCTGCTCGCCCAACTGGGTCACGAAAGTGTGGGTCATCGAATTCAGCGCAGCCTTGCTCGCCTTGTACAGCGCCAGTTCCGGCGCATCCGGCATGGTCACGCTGCCGAGTACCGAACTCATGAACGCCAACACACCGCTGCCATCGCGAATCTGCCCGACGAAACGCTGGGCCAGATTGATCGGTGCCACCGCGTTGGTGAAAAACAATTTCCCGACTTCGGCCAGTGTCGCGCCGCCCGGGGTTTGTGCATCCGGGCCTTTGACCCCGGCGTTGACGAACAGCAGGTCGAACGTCTCGCCCTTGAGTTGCTGACTCAGGGCGATCACCGCTTGCTGGTCATCCATATCAAGCTTCTCGATGCGCACCTTGCCCAGCGCTTGCAACGCGTCGGCGTTCGAAGGATTGCGCACGGTGGCCGTCACTTGCCAGCCATCGGCCAGCAGGGTTTTCACCAACCCGAGGCCCAAACCACGGGAGGCGCCGATGATCAGTGCGTTTTTTGCCTGGGACATGATGGGTTCCTTGAAAAGTTAACGTGCAGGATTCAATGGACACGCCTGAGCGAGCCGTAGTTGCAACTCCTGACGCAGTGCGTCGAGTTCACTCATACGGGTTTCGATCAGTTGCAGTTTGTCGCGCAGCAAGGGCGGCTGACGGCGCAGGCCTGAGCTTATTCACCACTGCGCATTGACGCACTCAAAAGAGGTATTGGCCGTGGAGCATACTCCTCTTCGCGGGCAAGCCCACACAGTGTCCGTGTCGTACACAAATGGGTAATCACCGCTGAACCTGTGGGAGCGGGCCCGCGAAGAGGTCAGTCTCTTCAGCGCATCAATGCCCTGCCTGCCACGGCTGCCCCAACGACACCGGCGCATATAACCGCGTACGCAGCGCATCGCGCGACAACAACACCAGCACCACAATCGTCGCCACATACGGCAGCATCGCCAGCAAGCTCGACGGAATCGCCAGCCCCATCCCCTGTGCCACCAAATGCAGGATGCTGGCGAGCCCGAACAGATACGCCCCCAGCAACAACCGCCACACCCGCCAACTGGCAAACACCACCAGCGCCAGCGCGATCCAGCCGCGCCCGGCCGTCATGTTCTCGGCCCACATCGGCGTGTACGCCAGTGACAGATACGCCCCGGCCAACCCGGCCATCGCCCCGCCAAACAGCACGGCCAGCGTACGCACGGTCAACACTGGCAAGCCCATCGCACTGGCCGCATCCGGGTTCTCACCGACGGCCTGAATGATCAGCCCGATACGACTTTTGATGATCACCCACGCGACCAGCGCAAACAGCGCGAACGACAGGTAAACCAACAGATCCTGAGCAAACAGCATCCGCCCGATCAGCGGAATTTCACTCAAGTACGGAATCGCCATTGGCTCAAAACCCGCCAGTGGTTTACCCACCCACGCGGAGCCGACAAAGGTCGACAACCCCACACCAAAAATCGTCAGCGCCAGCCCGGTCGCCACCTGATTGGCGTTGAACACCAGCGCCACCAGGGCAAACAGCGACGACAACAGCATCCCCGCGAGCATCGCCAGCAACACGCCGAGCCACAAGTTGCCGCTGCTGAGGGCGACGATAAAACCGATCACTGCACCAAACAGCATCATCCCTTCCTGGCCGAGGTTGAGCACGCCGCTCTTCTCGCAGATCAGTTCACCCAGCGCCACCAATAACAGCGGTGTGCCGCAACGCACCATGGCGTAGAAAATATTGCTCAGCAGATCGATATCCATCACAGCGCTCCGGCGGTTACGGCAGTGGTCGAGGCGCGCCGTCTCCAGCGCAGTTTCAGGCGCGGCCGATAGAGGATCAGCACGTCACAGGCCAGCAGGAAAAACAGCATCATTCCCTGGAACAGTTGGGTAATCGCTTGCGGCAGGTTGAGGGCCATCTGCGCACTCTCGCCGCCGATGTACAGCAACGCCATCAACAGACTGGAGAACAGAATCCCGATCGGATTCAGCCGCCCGAGAAACGCCACGGTGATCGCCGCATAGCCATACCCTGGCGAAACCTGCGGCACCAACTGACCAATCGGCCCGGTGACTTCGCAGACCCCCGCGAGCCCGGCCAAACCGCCGCTGATCAGCAGCGCCAGCCAGATCAGCCGTTTCTCGCGAAAACCGACAAACCCCGCCGCACGCTTGTCCAGCCCGAGCACTTTGATCTGAAAACCGACAAAGCTTTTCTGCAACAACACCCACACCGCCACCAAGGCGAGCAGGGCGAAATACACCCCGGCGTGCACGCGGCCATCCTCCATCAACAGCGGTAAACGGCTGGCATCGCCAAACATCGCCGACTCGGGAAAGTTGAAGCCGGCCGGGTCTTTCAACGGGCCGTGTACGCAGAACAACAACAGGTTGAGGGCAATGTAATTGAGCATGATGCTGGTGAGGATTTCGTTGGCGTTGAAACGCGTGCGCAGCCATGCCGTCAGCCCGGCCCACGCCGCGCCGGCGAGGGTGCCGGTGAGCAGAATCAGCACCAGTGCCCAACGGCTTTGCATGTCGATGATGTTCACCGCCAGCGCACTGCCGGCCAACGCGCCCAGGAGCAATTGGCCTTCGGCGCCGATGTTCCAGATTCGCGCTTGATAGGCCACGGCCAAGCCCAACGCGCAGAGCAGAATCGGCAGGGCTTTGACCAGCAATTCGGAGACGCCGTACACGTCGCTGACCGGTGCGATCAACAGAGTGTGCAAAGTTTGCAGTGGATCATGACCCAGAGCGATGAACAGCAGCGAACCGCAACCGAGGGTCAGCGCCGCCGCCAACAACGGCGAGCACCAGAGCATCAGGCGCGATTGCTGGCCACGGGGTTCGAGAGAAAGCAGCATGTTGAAAACTCCGTTAAACCGTGGCGTGTTGTTGAGGGGCATCGAACTGGCCGGCCATCCAGCCACCGACATCGCTCAGTAGGGTGTCCGCCGTGTTGTGCAACGCGGACATCTTCCCGCCGCACAACGCACCGAGGCGGTCGCTGATCTGGAACAGTTCGTCGAGGTCTTCGGAAATCACCAGAATCGCCGCACCGGCATCGCGCAACGCAATCAACGCACGGTGGATGGTGGCGGCAGCGCCGACGTCCACGCCCCAGGTCGGGTGTGCGGCGATCAGCAGTTTCGGTTGCTGGAGGATTTCCCGGCCAAGAATGAATTTCTGCAAGTTGCCGCCGGACAGGCTGCGCGCAACGGTTTGCGTGTCCGGGGTTTTCACGCCGAAGCGTTGAATAATTTGTTGCGCGAGGGCTTCGACCTTGCCGCGCTGGATCAGCCCGTTACTGACCAATCCCTGCTGGAAGGCCGTGAGCAGGGCGTTGTCCGCCAGACTCAACTCGGGCACCGCGCCGTGGCCGAGGCGTTCGGCGGGGACGAAGGCCAGACCGAGTTTGCGCCGCGCATCCGGGCGTAAGTCAGCGACAGCTTGTTCACCGAAGCGAATCGTCGTCGCCTCGGCGCTCGGCAGGGTTTGTTCGCCGCTGAGCAGGGCGAGCAACTCATCCTGACCATTGCCCGCGACCCCGGCGATGCCGACGATTTCACCGCTGCGCACTTGCACATTAATGTCGGTCAACGAGCAGCCAAACGGATCGGGGTTGTGCCAACTCAAACCGCTCACCTGCAAAAAATCCGCGCCGCCGCTGACTTTCGGATAGTCACCGATCAACGCCGCCGCTTCGCCGACCATCAACTGCGCCAATTGTTGATCCGAACACTCGGCGGGCACGCAATGCCCGGCCACTCGTCCGCCGCGCAAAACCGTGGCGCTATGGCACAAGGCGCGGACTTCGCCGAGCTTGTGGCTGATAAACAGAATGCTGCAGCCCTCGGCGGCGAGGCGCCGCAGCGTGATGAACAAGTCGTCGGCCTCTTGCGGTGTCAGCACCGAGGTCGGTTCATCGAGAATCAGCAGACGGATGTCCTGCATCAGGCAGCGGATGATTTCCACCCGTTGTCGCTCACCGATCGACAGGCTGTGGACAAGTCGCTCAGGCTCCAGCGCCATGCCGTAACGGCGCGACACTTCGCGAATTTTCGGTTCCAGTTGTTTGGGCGTACCGGCCGCTGCGCCCATCGCCAGAGCAATGTTCTGCGCCACGCTGAGGGTTTCAAACAGTGAGAAATGCTGGAACACCATGCCGATCCCCAACTGCCGCGCCTGCGCCGGGTTGCGGATATTCACCCGTTGACCTTGCCAGAGCATCTCGCCCGCATCGGCCTGGGTGACGCCATAGATGATCTTCATCAGCGTACTTTTGCCCGCGCCGTTTTCACCGAGCAGCGCATGGATTTCCCCAGGGGCGATGCTCAGGTCGATGGCATCGTTGGCCAGACAACCGGGGTAGCGTTTGCTGATGTGGCGCAGTTGCAGGCGCGTGTTGGGCGGATCGATTGGCATGACAGGCTCGACTTGCTTGGAGTTGTGCCTGTGGATAAAGCAATTTCCTGGCCATTGAGTCAGGAACCCGGGGCGACCGCGTGCATCAGGGCTCGGCGCAAAGCGTTCAAGGCTGCATCGGGTAATGCCCCGGCACCAATTCAGAGCAAAGCCGTTGAACAGGCTCCAGTTTTGCCCTTCGGTGACTGATCAAAAAACGAGCAAAGACGCGGGGGCTAGGCAGAGTCTGCAACTGCGCCAGCCATGAACGGGTTATCCACAGGTTGCTCCACAGTTATTGTGCGCAAGCTTTAAACCTGGGCATAAGCACTTCAAGGCTTTCTTCTAATGGTGCTAAACGTTATTAACTGATTGTTTTTAGGCGAATTTTGAATTTTTCAGGAGAGATTGAACGAAAAATGAACAAACCGCGCAAAGCCGCGTGACAGAAGGGTTACAGCGCAATGTGCTCAGGTTATCCACAGTCGGGTGCACAGCCGATGTGGGCAACTCGGGGGAATAAGGAAATCAAGCGATGCCCTAAAAGATCGCAGCGCTTGAACGCTGAAGCAAAATCCGCCCACGACTCAAATCAGCCAACTGGCGTTGCAATAATTCGATCTGCATTTCACCCACGGCTAGCTGCAATTCGACGCCGTTGGCAGTGAAGTTTTCCTCGACCACCAACCCGCCCAGATCCGCCACCCGCAACTTCACCAGCGCCAGCTCGGCAAACCCACAGGCACAACGCAGCGGCACACGGCTGATCAACTCGACTTTCGCCGCCGTCTGCAGGCACTTGTTTGCGCCGCCGCCATAGGCGCGGGCCAAACCGCCGGTGCCCAGTTGAATGCCGCCGTACCAACGAATCACTAGTACGGCGACCTGATCGCAATCCTGCGCTTCAATCGCCGCCAGAATGGGCCGGCCCGCCGTGCCGCCAGGCTCGCCGTCGTCATTGCTGCGGTATTGATCGGCCAGTTTCCACGCCCAGCAGTTGTGCGAGGCGTTCAAGTCGCTGTGCTGTTCGAAGAACGCCTGCGCGTCGGCCGCGCTGCTGATCGGCGTGGCGTAGGTGATGAAGCGGCTTTTGCGAATCTCTTCGCGGTATTCGCAAAAACCACTGAGGGTGAAAGGCATAGACGTCTTATAGAGAGGGAGTGAGGCCGCAGCCTTTGAGGATGATGCGGATCAAATTGTTGCCGGCGTCTTCCATGTCCTGCTTGGTCAACTTGCTGCGACCGCTGACTCGGCAGATCTGCGTGGCAAAGTCGGCGTAATGCTGAGTGCTGCCCCACAACAGGAAAATCAGGTGTACCGGATCCACCGGGTCCATTTTGCCGGCATCGATCCACGCTTGAAAAACGGCCGCTCGCCCCTGGAACCAGGCGCGGTAATCCTGATTGAAATATTCGCTCAGGCATTCGCCGCCGCTGATCACTTCCATCGCGAAGATGCGCGAAGCTTGCGGCTGGCGGCGGGAGAATTCCATTTTTGCGCGGATGTAGCGGGTGAGCGCCTCGGCCGGATCGTCCTCGGCCGTCAGGGTGTTGAAGGTGCTGTCCCACAACTCGATGATGTTGCTCAGCACCGCCACGTACAACCCCAGCTTGTTGGTGAAGTAGTAATGCAGGTTCGCCTTGGGCAACCCGGCATTCTGGGCAATGGTGTTCATGCTGGTGCCTTTGTACCCATGACGGGCGAACTCGTCTTCGGCGGCTTTGAGAATGGTCTCTTCGTTCTTCTGACGAATGCGGCTGGCGGGCTTGCCGCCGTGAGCGGGGACTTCAAAGGTCATAGGCACTTCCGGGTTTGTCTGTGGGCGCAACCAGTTGCGTTGATAGCGCACCCACAGGCTTCAGACAAGTCCTGAAGCAATAAAACCGTTACGCCTGTTCGACCTTGTTCACCGGCACATGGGCTTCGCTGGTGGTGGTTTTTGCTTCCGGCAGCAGCAGGCAGAGCATGATTGCGGTCAGCCCGCCACTGGTGATCGCCGAGTCGAAAAGGTTCTGCACCAGTTTCGGCAGCAAGTGCAGCAAGTTCGGTTGCGCGGCAATACCCAGGCCGACGCCGAACGAGGTGGCGATGATCAACATGCTGCGTCGATCCAGCGGTGATTGCGCGAGGATGCGCACACCCGCCGCCGCAACGGCACCGAACATCACCAGCGTCGCACCGCCAAGCACCGGTTTTGGAATCTGTTGCAGCACCGCGCCGATCATTGGAAACAGGCCGAGACAAAACAGGATCGCGCCGATGTACAAACCGACGTAGCGACTGGCGACACCGGTCAACTGGATCACGCCGTTGTTCTGCGCGAACGTGGTGTTGGGAAAGGCGCTGAAAGTGGCCGCGATCATGCAGCTCACGCCATCACCGAGAATGCCACCGCGCAAACGGCTTATATAAGAAGGGCCGCTGATGGGCTGGCGGGCCAGCATGCAGTTGGCGGTGAGGTCGCCGACGGTTTCGATGGTGCTGATCAGATAAATCAGCGCGACGGGCAGAAAAGCCGTCCAGTCGAAGCTGAATCCAAACTTGAACGGTGCAGGAATACTCACCAGCGGCAAGTCAGGCAAAGGCTGCACCACCAGTTTCCCACTGAACCATGCCGCCAGACTGCCGAGTACCAGGCCGATGATGATTGCCGAGAGCCGCACCCACGGCGTGTTCGAGCGATTGAGCAGGATGATCGTCAGCAGCACGAACACGCCCAGCGCCAGATTGCCCGGCGCACCGAAGTCCGGCGCATTGAAACCGCCGCCCAGATCCGTGATGCCGACTTTGATCAGGCTGATTCCGATCAGGGTGATGACAATGCCGGTCACCAACGGCGTAACGACGCGACGCAATTGGCCAATGAAGCGGCTGAGTACGATCTGTACGATCGCGCCGAAAAAGCACACGCCGAAGATCATCGCCAGAATGTCCTGTGGGCTGCCGCCGCGCTGTTTGACCAGAAAACCTGCCGACAGTACGGCGCCAAGAAAGGCGAAACTGGTGCCCTGCAGACAAATCATCCCGGCACCAATGCCGAACGGTCGGCGTGCCTGAATAAAGGTGCCGACCCCGGACACCATCAGCGCCATGCTGATCAGGTACGGTAAATGCGCGTTCAAGCCGAGCGCCGAACCGATCACCAGCGGCGGGGTGATGATGCCGACGAAACTGGCGAGTACGTGTTGCAGGGCGGCAAGAATCGCGGCGGGCGGTTTGGGGCGGTCGTTGAGGCCGTAGATCAGGTCGCTGGACGGTGCGGAATCTGGCTGCATGGACTTGGGCTTCTTGTTGAAGGATCGAGGTTGATCCTGCTCTGCAAAAAGCTGTCCACTTGCTCAGGTTATTTGGCGATTTTGTCTGTTAGGCCCAGCGTGGCTGGGCCTTTCGGGTTTTTCAACGCGTCGCCGCCAAGCTTTCAAGAAAACTTTCCAGCACCAAATGGGGGCGCCGGCCCTTGCGCGTGACCGATGCGAGGCTCAGGTCATAGAAACGTGTCTTGGCCTTGAGCGCGCGCAGACGCCCCTGCTGCACCCATAGGCTGGCGTAGTGATCCGGCAGATAACCGATGTAGCGCCCGGTCAGGATCAGGAACGCCATGCCTTCACGGTCCGAAGCGCTGGCGGTGCAGTTGAGCGCCTGGTAATGCGCCTGAATGTCTGCCGGCAAACGGAAGGTGGGGGCGATGGCGTCCTGACTATTCAGGCGTTCGTCGTCCAGTTGCTTGTCATCGACGTAAAACAGCGGATGCCCGACCGCGCAGTAAAGCAGTGAACGTTCGCTGTACAGCGGCTGATATTCCAGACCGGACAGCGCACTGGCCTGCGGCACCACGCCAACATGCAGGCGGCCGTCGAGCACGCCTTGTTCGACTTCATTAGGCGCGATCATGCGGATCTGGATCTGCACGTCCGGGCCGCGTTCTTTTAATTGCGCGAGGGCGTGGGTGATGCGCATGTGGGGCAGGGTGACCAGGTTGTCGGTCAGGCCAATGATCAACTCGCCGCGCAAGTGCTGGTGCAGGCCGTTGACCTCGGTGCGAAAGCTTTCCAGCGCACTTAACAGTTGCAGCACCGATTGATAGACCTCGCGGCCTTCTTCGGTCAGCGAGAATCCCGCGCGGCCACGTTGGCACAGGCGTAAGCCGAGGCGTTGCTCCAGGTCGCTCATTTGCTGGCTGATCGCCGAACGCCCAATGCCGAGCACGGTTTCCGCCGCCGAGAAGCCGCCGCATTCCACCACGCTGCGAAAAATGCGCAGCAAGCGAATATCAAAGTCACTGACCTGGGCCAGCGGATCGGGACGGCGGCTGCTCATGCTTGATTACTCAAAGTTTAGTGGTGGGCTGACTGAAGGTTAGAAGAGTTGGATTTCACCGACTTTATCGCCGTGGCAATTTAGCTGCAACAACGCTTTCTATCTCCCTGATGCTTATGCCCTGCGAGGTTTTGCCCGATGAACATGCCTGAAACCGCTCCGTCGCCACTGGCCAGCCAACTGAAGCTGGACGCGCACTGGATGCCGTACACCGCCAACCGTAACTTCCAGCGCGATCCGCGTTTGATCGTCGGTGCCGAGGGCAGTTGGCTGTTCGACGACAAGGGCCGCAAGATCTACGACTCGCTGTCCGGTCTATGGACCTGCGGCGCCGGGCACACCCGCAAGGAAATTCAGGAAGCGGTCTCCAAGCAGTTGGGCACACTCGATTACTCGCCGGGCTTCCAGTACGGCCATCCGTTGTCCTTTCAGTTGGCTGAGAAAATCACCGATCTGACTCCGGGCAACCTCAACCATGTGTTCTTCACCGACTCCGGCTCCGAGTGCGCCGACACGGCGGTGAAAATGGTGCGTGCCTACTGGCGTCTTAAAGGCCAGGCGACCAAGACCAAAATGATCGGCCGCGCCCGTGGCTATCACGGTGTGAACATCGCCGGCACTAGCCTGGGCGGCGTCAACGGCAACCGCAAAATGTTCGGTCAGGCGATGATGGACGTCGATCACCTGCCGCACACGTTGCTGGCGAGCAATGCGTTCTCCCGTGGCATGCCGGAGCAGGGCGGTATCGCCCTGGCCGATGAACTGCTGAAGCTGATCGAACTGCACGATGCGTCGAACATCGCCGCCGTGTTCGTTGAACCGATGGCCGGTTCCGCTGGCGTGCTGGTTCCGCCTCAGGGTTATCTGAAGCGCCTGCGTGAAATCTGCGATCAGCACAACATCCTGCTGGTGTTCGACGAAGTGATCACCGGTTTCGGCCGCACCGGTTCGATGTTCGGCGCCGACAGCTTTGGTGTCACTCCCGACCTGATGTGCATCGCCAAGCAAATCACCAACGGCGCGATCCCGATGGGCGCGGTGATTGCCAGTTCCGAGATCTACCAGACCTTCATGAACCAGCCGACGCCGGAATACGCGGTGGAATTCCCCCACGGCTATACCTATTCGGCGCATCCGGTGGCTTGCGCCGCTGGCCTGGCGGCACTCGACCTGCTGCAAAAGGAAAACCTGGTGCAGAGCGTGGCCGAAGTCGCGCCGCATTTTGAAAACGCGCTGCATGGCTTGAAGGGTTCGAAGAACGTCATCGACATCCGTAACTACGGTCTGGCCGGTGCGATCCAGATTGCCGGTCGTGACGGCGACGCCATCGTGCGTCCGTTCGAGGCGGGTATGGCGCTGTGGAAAGCGGGGTTCTACGTGCGCTTCGGCGGCGACACCCTGCAGTTCGGCCCAACCTTCAACAGCAAGCCGCAAGACCTTGATCGTCTGTTCGACGCGGTCGGCGAAGTGCTGAACAAGCTCGACTGATTTTTCCCTCTATATAAGTACAAATTGCCGGCGCCTCTTCGGCGGCGCCGGCGGACAAAATTCAGGAGTCCCCCGATGAGCGTTATCCCGCATTTGATCAATGGCGAACTGGTGACCGAGAACGGTCGCGCGGTTGATGTGTTCAACCCGTCCACCGGTCAAGCGATCCACAAGTTGCCACTGGCCAGCCAGGCAACCATTCAGAAAGCCATTGATGCTGCGAAGGCAGCGTTCCCGGCCTGGCGTAACACGCCGCCGGCCAAACGCGCCCAAGTGATGTTCCGCTTCAAGCAACTGCTGGAGCAGAACGAAGCGCGCATCTCGCAATTGATCAGCGAAGAACACGGCAAGACTCTCGAAGACGCTGCCGGTGAACTGAAACGCGGTATCGAGAACGTCGAGTTTGCTTGTGCTGCGCCGGAAATTCTCAAGGGCGAGTACAGCCGCAACGTAGGCCCGAACATTGATGCGTGGTCGGACTTCCAGCCGTTGGGCGTAGTCGCCGGTATCACGCCATTCAACTTTCCGGCCATGGTGCCGCTGTGGATGTATCCACTGGCGATCGTCTGTGGCAACTGCTTCATCCTCAAACCGTCCGAGCGTGATCCAAGCTCCACGCTGCTGATTGCTCAACTGCTGCTGGAAGCCGGCCTGCCAAAAGGTGTGATGAACGTGGTCCACGGCGACAAGACGGCGGTGGATGCGCTGATCGAAGCGCCGGAAGTCAAAGCGCTGAGCTTCGTCGGTTCGACGCCGATTGCTGAATACATCTACGCCGAAGGCACCAAGCGCGGCAAACGCGTTCAGGCACTGGGCGGCGCGAAGAACCATGCGGTGCTGATGCCGGATGCCGATCTGGATAATGCGGTCAGCGCACTGATGGGCGCGGCGTATGGTTCTTGCGGCGAGCGCTGTATGGCGATCTCCGTTGCGGTATGTGTGGGTGATCAGGTGGCGGATGCGTTGGTGGCCAAACTGGTTCCACAGATCAAGGCGTTGAAGATTGGTGCGGGTACTTCGTGTGGTCTGGACATGGGGCCACTGGTGACCGGTCAGGCGCGCGACAAGGTCAGCGGCTATGTCGATGACGGCGTGGCAGCGGGTGCAACTCTGGTGGTCGATGGTCGCGGCTTGAGCGTCACGGGTCACGAAGACGGCTTCTTCCTCGGGGGCTGCCTGTTCGACAACGTCACTCCAGAGATGCGCATCTATAAAGAGGAGATCTTCGGGCCGGTGCTGTGCGTCGTCCGGGTGAGCAGCCTGGAAGAGGCGATGCAACTGATCAACGATCACGAATACGGCAACGGCACCTGCATCTTCACGCGTGACGGTGAAGCGGCGCGTCTGTTCTGTGATGAGATCGAAGTCGGTATGGTCGGCGTCAACGTGCCTTTGCCGGTGCCGGTGGCTTATCACAGCTTTGGCGGCTGGAAGCGTTCGCTGTTCGGCGACTTGCATGCCTATGGCCCGGACGGTGTGCGCTTCTATACCCGTCGCAAGGCAATCACCCAGCGTTGGCCGCAACGTGCTAGCCACGAAGCCTCGCAGTTCGCCTTCCCTAGCTTGTAAGCAGGGATGAAGAAGGCCGACCTCTAGAGGTCGGCCTTTGTGTTTTCGGTGTTCTTTGACTGATATGACAGAAATATGAAATTAACGGTTGACGGCAGATTCTGGAAGCCTATAATTCGCCCCACTTCCGGCGCAGTCGAAACGGAAAACTCCTTGAAATTCAATGAGTTATGAGGTTTTCGGCAGCAAGTTGCTTCAGTTCATCGAAGCCAGAAAGAAGTTGAAAAAGAGGTGTTGACAGCAGCGTGTAACGCTGTAGAATTCGCCTCCCGCTAACGAGAGATCGAAGGCGCAAGTGGTTGAAGTTGTTGAAGAATTCTTCGAAAGCTTCTGAAAATAA